>CAZUSK010000102.1:0-2532 GCA_964623345.1 uncultured Candidatus Saccharibacteria bacterium | reverse complement strand
TTATATTTCCCTTCAAGTAAAAGTTTTGGAGAAAAATTTTCGACAACAGGAAAGCTCGGAACACTTTTTAAGGACCCTGTTAGTGGATCAAACGGCCCAGGCATCCCTATACCCATAGCACTTATTCTGATTTTGTTCGTATGGGCGAAATGATAGGTTTCATCCACTACTTTATAAATGTCACTCTGTAATTCTTTCAGGCTACTGTATGTTCTCAATTTTACAATCTCCGAACTTTTTAAAATATTTTTATTAGAATCTATCAAGCGAGCACTAACACCATTCCGCTCGACTGATACTCCTATAACATAAGCCCAGTCTTTCCGAATACCAATTTTGATGGCAGGCCGACCTATCTTACCGCTTGTTGTTTTTCCTTCCTGAACGACTCCGAGATCAAGCATTTCCTTTATAATCTCACCAACTGTCGACCTTGTCAAACCAGTCGCTCTCGACAGTTCCGCTCTTGAAAACTTATTGTTCATTAGTAGATCTAAAATTATGGTTGTGTTTCTTTCCTTAACCATGGAAAGAGTAGCTGGTGCCACTTATATCAGTCCTTTCTTTTTCATAAAGTAAGTATAAGCACCCAGAAACGTAGCGATGTAACTTTCATTGGTAACCATCACATTTACAGGGAGGTTCTCAAGGCTTAACTTTAATTTATCCAAGAATAAATCACTACTCTTCGAAATTTGCCCCCCAATCACCAGGGCATCAGCTTTAAACCTTTCTAAAAATGGTTTCAAAGCTAAACCAAGTAGTTCTCCATATTTTGAAAAAAGTTGAGATGCTCTTAAATCTCCCATCCTCGCGGCTTGTGCTAAATCCTTTACGGACTCAAAATCAGTAAGTCCAATTTCTTGTGCCAATCTCAAAATACCTCTGGCAGAAAATTTGTCCTCTATGGTCCTTTCTCCATGTTTTACGTTATATATATAACCACCAGGTGGTATTCTTTTATCATCTCGAAGTATTTCCCCATTTTCAATAAAGGCCGAACCGACTCCCGTACCTAAGGTAATGAAAACCACCCTGTTATATTTTCCAGAATGTTTACTAATATACTCTCCCAGGGCAAACAACCTTGCGTCGTTTTCAAAATATATTCTAAACTCATCAACGAAATGATTCCTGCATTTGCTAAGAATAATCTTTCTTAATTCTGCTTTCATATTTACGTTATACAAACTATCGTATTTACCAATACCCTTTATATAACAAATACCATTTTCATAATCAAATGGTCCTGGAAAAGCCAAACAGAGACCCAAACACTTTGCATTTTGATCGAATTTCGCTATAGTATTATTTATGATTTGACCAAAGTTATCAAGGATGATTTCTTTGGATGATGACGACTTCGATTCATAAATCGATATTGTTTCTTCAATAATAATCGAATCGGTTCTTACAGCGGCAGATTTTATTTCAGTTCCTCCAACATCTAGAGTTAAAACGTAATTGTTCATCTGCATTTATTTGTGCCTCCTTTTATGCATTTTTTACTAATTTTTGTAGCCTCAGAGTAGGGAATCACTTTGAGAATTTGGCATTCCTGAGATGACCTGATAGTATACTTTCCAACACTTGCTGGAACGATAAGAGTTCTCGACCATTCAAGCACAACGGAGTCTTTGGAATCATTAAACAGCACTTTTACTTGATTGCCTTTGGTCAGAATCAATATATGAAATGAATCACCAGTGCTGTCGTACCATGTACCAGGTTTAAGTTCAAGCCTTCTGACTTCAAAAATCATATCCTTTCTTCTACCAAGCAAATATTCCTTGGATTCTCCTTGAGATATCATCAATACGGCTTTCGGAACCAGACGTCGTTTAACCCATTTCTCTCGCCTGCTTTTTTTCAAAGCTGCAAAAGCATGTTCAATGTGAATTTCTCTTAATTCCCCATTTAGATTTGGTCTCAAGTAGTCATATACATGAAATGTATAACCATAACTAGTTCCAATCTCAATACACACCTGATCTTTTCCTAGCGCATGAATTGTTCCTGCAGGTATGAGAAAGAGATCTCCTACTTTACTTTTTATGAAATTAACATACCTTCGATAATCTAAAGGGACTTTCTTTTCATATGACTTCTTTGCTTTGTAAGCAAATTCATTTACATCTACATTTTCCTTGAGGCCCAAGTATACACCCGCATGTTCTTTCCTCTTCACGATGTAATAAGCTTCGTGTTGCCCCACTCTTTCGTTGAAATGCTCTTTAACATATTGCCGATTGGGGTGCACTTGGATAGCCATGTTTCCACCTTCATAACTATCGTCATAATGAACCCTTATGGGAAAAAAGTAACCAAAGCGTTTGAAAATTTTGGTTCCCACAAGCTTCTGTTTGGAGTTTGCAAAAAAAGTTGTGAATGGCAACTTAAAGAAAAGAGAACCATTGAGGTTAACACTAAGGCACATGTCGCCAGTAACAGCTTCAAAAGCCCAAGCACAATTTGGATACGAAGGATCCAAATTCCTGACTTTCTTTATCCACTGACCTCCCCAAGGTCCAG
>CAZUSK010000101.1:0-2549 GCA_964623345.1 uncultured Candidatus Saccharibacteria bacterium | reverse complement strand
CACAAAACTCTTTCCATCCTCTCCCATAACTACCTCCTTTACTGGAGGACTTCTTCTTTGCTAGAGATAGAGGTTATATAAACTTCCCCACACTCGATGGTCAGGAAGTGTAGTTTAAGATGTCCATTGAGAGTACGACGAGAAACACATTTGATTACCACGATTTCTTTGCCACAATGACGACACTTCAAGGTATCAAGCCAGGCAGGTAGAGGCTCGTCAAATTCAGGGAGGTTTTCAAGGCAGGGAGCAGGAGTAATTTCGGGAACAGGAATGATGTTAAGAGCAAACTCGTAGTTTTCTCCGAGATAGGTATATCCATCTTTGGAAGCGTGGATGATTGCCATTGCTAGCTCCTGGAGAATTTTATGAGGTAGTTTGTGCAGGGTGTCTTTGGTGATCTCGCCGCGTTTTAACGCCATGAGAAAATCCTGAGTGTGGGGGAAGTCAGGTTGAGTGTAACAAGGAGAGGCCCGAGCCCGAGCTACTAGAGTAGCAGTCATTACTTTCACCTCCTTTCCCTATGGGATATAGAAAAGAACATCGTTTTTCAGAATAACGATTTTCAACAATATTGTCAATTCTCGCCACACTTATCAAACTGTGTAAAGTGACACTTTACACATATTATACAAAATTAGAAAAAGTACCTACAAAAACTGACAAGGCCCTGACCTCTGTCAGTTTGTAAAGATAGCAAAGTACCCGTCCCTTTTTCGTTCTCTGTGGAAAACTTCTTTTCTTTTTTGATAAGTTTATGGTAAAATAAAAAAATAATAAAAAAACTCTTATGAATAAAAAAGTAAGTTTATCTTTCTTTTTTCTAATTTCAGTTTTGGGTGTCATTGTTACATTGAGCTATTTTGTAGTTTCTTTTTTATCTAAGGAAACCGAATCTATTTCTGCTCAAGAAGTTTTCTTAAAAAACTATGCTGAGGATGATTTTGGTGCGCCTAAAATAATTTCTGTTAAGGTGTCACCAAAAAAAGTTATTCCCGGCGAGATAATGGTAATTACTGCAGAGATTCACGATAAAAACGGAATGAAAGAGGTTATAGCAAATATTGGTGAAATCGATGTCATTAATTTAAAATTGATAGAAGGAACAATTTATAAAGGACTATGGCAAGGAAGATGGAAAGCACATAGCATAATAAGTAATAAAGACTATACAACGATTTTAATTGCTAAAAGCAAAACAGGGAAAAATACAGCTATAAATATCTTTTGGAGTGATCCCAGCCAAACAAAAAATTGTAGTTGTAGTTGGTCGGGGTGTTATTGTGACATAACATTCTCTAACTTTATTACTTCAGGATATAATTTAGTGAGCGCCTCTATAGATGTTGATGCAAGAGGGGATTTAAATAGTGCCTCGGAATATATTACCGTTTATACAGATGGAACCTATAGAGGAAAATGTTGCAACTGGAATTGTTCTCAATGTTCTAGTTCTTATGCTAATTGTGGAGAGTACGATGTCACAAGTTATGCAAGCGATGATTATCTTGTGGTAAGATGTGATGCTACATCAAGTGTAAATTATTGTTCACCACATTTAGATTGCAGAGTAATTTTATCTTGGTCAGAAGAACCCGCTTGTTTAGTTAACGGAACCCTATGTAATCAGGATAGCGAGTGCTGTTCTAATAATTGCGTAGCAGATTACGATGGGGTAGGAAGTTTTTGTTGTGATTTAGGGGAATGTTCTCACAATGGATCTTGTTATTCTAATAACAGTTGCCAAGGTACTTATATATGCAATTCAGGTACTTGGATAAATCATTGTACAGATGGAGTACAAAATTGTGATGAAACAGGTATAGATTGTGGAGGTTCTTGTGGTCCTTGCGCTCAGCCTTGTAAATCTCACAATGTTTATGGTTGGGCCTGGTCTGAAAACATAGGTTGGATTAGTTTCTCCTGTGAAAAGTGAGATTCAAATAGAGATGGAATAACTGATACAGGAAATTACTCTCACTGTCCTTCAGGAGAACCTATTAGTGATTATGGAGTAGATATCTGTACCGGAAACTCAGACCAAGACCCAGATATATGTTCAGGAAAAGAACCAGGAACTCTTGTAGGATATGCCTGGTCAGAAAACATAGGTTGGATATCTTTTAATGAATCAGATCTTGTAGGTTGCCCTCAACCACCCTGTAAGGCTTGGGTAGATTTAGATACAGGCAAAGTAGAAGGATGGGCAAAGGCACTAGCAGCAGAAGATCCTCAGTCTGGTGGCTGGGATGGCTGGATTCATCTAAGTGGTTCTAATTATGAGATAAAAATTAACTCCTCTGTTTCTCCAGCTGAATTTGAAGGTTGGGCTTGGGGTGGAAATGATAATCAAAAAGAAGCTGTAATTGGCTGGATAAGTTTCAATTGTAAAAATCCTGAATCAGGTAATGTATGTGCTCAATCAAATTATAAAGTCTATACTACTTTTTCCTTCAATGCACCCCCAACGGCAGCAAATCTTAGAGTAACCCCTTATTATTGTGATTATTCTCCTAATGCTGCAATAATTCTAACTTGGGACTATAGTG
>CAZUSK010000100.1:0-2563 GCA_964623345.1 uncultured Candidatus Saccharibacteria bacterium | reverse complement strand
TCGAGTCTGACCTTGTGCTCTTCTTGCTCTTTAGTGAGCGTGCGTGTGCGCCATTGTTCCAAGGTTTTCTGTATGGCGATAACCCGCTCCAAAGTCGTGCGAAGTTCCGGGACATCCGTTGCTTTCCAAAAAAGAGTTTGTGGCTCAACGACGCTCTGGTTGAGGACCTCGTCGTCGTCCCGTGAGGCGAGGGGTGTAAAGAGACACACCTTCAAGTCGCCTACCTCGGAGATCGTTTCACCATCCACTTTCAAAGCGACCTTCAACGGGCGGCGAATCTTACCGTGCTCATACCGGAAATCGCGGAGCTCTTTTCGCATTATATCGATGGCCTTTTCTTGGAGCTCAGCGGGGCCAGGATAGTTTCCGTGTATATCACGTTCCAATGTATGTTCCGCAGGAGTGAGAAAGCGGAATTGACCGGCCTCTTCGGCAACCCAGCCTTCTTGCTGGAGCCTTTTCAACCCTGCTTCAACCGCCCGGCGCAAACGCCCCACATCGATGTCCATCCGGTCAACGAGCACGGCCGTGATGTTTTCAAGCGAACATGGGCAACGCTGCCGAACCTGCTGAAGAAGGAAAAGAGCTTTGGCGATGCGGGCGATGGGTAGACCCTCGATCTCCCCGAGGCGTTCGATCTCCTCCATGGCCCGCACCTGGTCCGAGCGGACCGCCCGCAGATCGGGAGCCAAAGCGTCGAAGAAGAGGTCGAGGCTTACCAGCCAACCTATATCCTGCTCGGCACCGCGTGGAAGTCCTCCTTCCCCGCGCAGGATCATGTGGACCAGTTTGAGGAGGGAGCGTTCCGAACCGCTCAACCGCCGCGCTTCCTCAATCGAGCCCCGCATTGTGCCCATAATGTCCTGCATGAGACGAACCGCATAGGGATGGCAGGGATATTGTTCTACGAACTCATCCTCATTCCAGTCGGATTCGAGGGCCAGGACAGATCGTAGGTTGCCTTCATGTCTCCTAAGGATGTCTTTCAAGCGGTTGGCACCATCGGTGGTCTTCGCGAGCAGCCTCCTCGCGATGACATGTTGAACCTCTGTGGGGAGAAGGCCCAATTGCACTCGGAAGCGATCGCGCAGCCATTCAAGCCTCTGCCGATCTCTTGTTAAGCGTGGGACGAGCTCGCCGAGAGCCTCTTGGGCGGTGGCGATCAAAATGACCTTTCCACCACCCTGTTGAACGACTTGTTCTGCAACGCTGTTTAGGTCCGTCAAACGATGGATGCTATCACCGATATAGAGCCCCACCTCGTCCAATAAGATAACGAGCCGCCCTTTTCGCTCGTCGAGACCCTTTGCTTCCTCCACCAACTCCCGCACCACATCCGATGGGGTTACCTCCGCGTAACGGCTCTTGCTCTCCCGAATCGCTGCAGCAGCCTCCTCTTCATTGACATACCGCTCCGGCACAAGTTCTGGCAGGGCTCGCTTCAGGACCACTTCCGCGTTTAGGTCGCGTTCCCGTTCCCATTCCCGCCCGTAGTTCCGCTTGACCCACTCCCTGAACTGTTCCCATAAGTTCAGCTCGTGCAACTCCCTCTCCCACGCGGCGACCCAGAACACTGTGGAAAACCCCTTCTGTGCCAAAAGTTGACGGAAGATGAGTCGGCTAAACGTCGGACGTTCAGGGTTTTGCGGATCGTGATCCAGCAGATTGATGAACAGGACCTTTATCTTGAACTCACGCTCCAGATGAGGGAGGAAATCCTCTAGGCCCAAACGTCGGCAAAGAAACTGCTGTGAGGGATGTCGGTTTCCATCTGGATCTTGTAAAACTTTATTTTCCAGTAAGTAGCCGAGCGCCTTGAGGAAGTGACTTTTCCCGGAGCCGAAGAACCCACTGATCCAGATACAGACTCTTTCAGTAGGACCACGCCGTGTTTCTAGTAGCACTTCCACAATTTCGCGGAAGTAATCCTTGATTCGATTAGTGGGTACATATTCGTCCATCTCCCTCCAGACACGGACGGGGTCATGGTCCGTGATCTTGATAACCGTCTCGATTTGGCGGTCGGGATTACGCTCCAGGATTTCTTCAATCTGCATTCACATTCACCCCTACTCCCAGCAGATGGTTTCCCCACGGTAATAGCCGCTGTGCAAAGAAGCCGGCGGCGCTTCAAGTAGCTCGCCCAGAGTCATGCCTGGGTATGCCAATATGACGATGCAGTTTATTCTCCCTTCGAGGCGCGAAAGGAGTGCGGATGGACGCACAAATGGGAAAAGGGCGCCAGTGCGAAGCAGAATGATGATGCTGTTTTGCGGAAGTTCCCCGAGCTTTTCGAATAATTTTTCTGCAAGCCTTTCAGGAAGGTGCTCGGAAAGTATCGTTTGCAGTTCATGACGTTCACGCTCCGTTTCCAGTTCTTCGAGCCTTTCCCGTAGTTTTTTTGGTGGACAGTTGAGCATCTCGATCAGCGTTTCGCGCAGCACCTCGGTGAGCGATATGGACTCTACATGCCACCCCGCTTGTCTCAACCGTTGGGCTAACGAGCGAAATTCCAACAACGCTTTATGCTCTTGTTGAGGCGGGTATTGAACCCTAAAGAATG
>CAZUSK010000099.1:0-2616 GCA_964623345.1 uncultured Candidatus Saccharibacteria bacterium | reverse complement strand
CTCTGGACTGTTAATATAACGGCATACAACACAACCAGCAGCGGTCAGGCATCTACCAAGGTTTTATTCATCGGAGCTTATTTCATCCAGCCATACACGGATTCGCGCTCATATATGCTGGGTGAAACTGCAAATTTCACCGCCAGAGTAACGAAATCAGGAAATATACCTCTTACGGATCAGAATGTCAGTTTAAACCTATCCACATACACATTCGATGGTTCAACTCTCGTCTTGGAACCGATTGAAATGACATTCAACGAGACATCGGGATTGTTTGAGTGTAGTGTTGATACAAGCTTGCTTGGGTCAGGGATATTCTCTGTTGTATTCAGTGGCAACGACACCGAGGGCAATACTGAGACCGGAAGTTTGACAATAGGCGTATCAGAGGACTTTAATATAACCGTCGGCACAGATAAGGCGTATTATTACCGGAACGAGCCTGTTAATATCTCCGGATCGGTGGAATTCACTGACGGAACACCTCTTTCAAACACCAACGTAAGTCTCCGGATATATCTCAAAGGTTTCATGAGATCGTACACCGCAACCACGAATGAAACCGGAGGCTTTAATTTCACATTCCAGCCCTTTGCTGCTGAGGCTGGAAACTATACGGTAATGGCAACTGCCACAAATATCGCACTCCGGAGAACGGCTGAAAATCACTTCACAATCCACGGACTCTATCTGGCTCCACCATCCGGAACACTGGATATGGCAGAGAGTTCGAGTCGAGAGATCGACTTCATTCTTTACAATCTCGGTGAAACGACACTGACCGGAATCACTGCAACCGTTAACGATCTCAATATATCTGATAACGTTGATGCGGCAATCGTTACCACTGTGCCGGGTGAACTTCAGCCGTCTGGGAGCGCATACATAACTCTGAATGTGAGTGCGGGCACGCCAGTCCCTGCGGAAGCGGCATTCTTAATCAATGTTTCAACCGACCAGATGTCAGACGAGACCAGCGAGTTGCATGTTAATCTCTTCTCGCATAGTCCTGTTGTTATAATCGAACCTGATAACATTGCAGTCGGCATGAATCGAAATCAGACAGCCATTAAAACGGTCACCATCTCAAATATCGGATATGGGGTTCTCTATAATCTCACACTTATCCAACCAAGCCATGACTGGATGAGAATAACCTCAAATACCAGTGTCGGCGATCTCAAACCCGGTGAAAACACTTCCTTTGATATTCACATTCACTCCTATAATGTAAGTCTCGGGACACATCATGACACAATCAGCATAAAAAGCGATAACCATGAGACCATGATGGTTGATCTGACCGGTTCCGTAACGGATCTGATAAATGGAAGCCTCATGTTCTATGTCGAAGATGATCTCGGTCAAAACATCAGTGGAGCCAATATATCGATCATAGACGAAGTAGCGTATCAGGAATATACGGCAATCACCAACACCACAGGATATGCATTGTTAAGCGACCTTCCATCTGGCAGGTACATCTATGAGGTCAGTTCCACCAACACAAATACACTATCTCAACTCGGATCGGTGGTGGTTGAGCCGATGGATCAGCCCAAGAGGGTTGACATCATCCTGACGTCCTCGTTTATCGATTTCGAGTGGGACGTCATACCCTCGACCATAGAAGACTGGTATCCGATAGTTCTCAATATGACCTTTGAGACTGACGTCCCGGTTCCGATTATTGTGGCTTTCCCACCGTATCTCGAATATGATATGGATCCGGGAGATGTCAGGAGCGGAACATTGACAGTAGCCAATCTGGGCATCGTCCCTCTATTTGACGTCTCGATCACCTCAAATATCCACAATAATGTGCAGTTCACTCCAATCATTTCTCATATCAAGGAACTGAAACCAAAGAGCAGCGTACAGGTTCCATACACCATAGAACTGGCAGACGACGCCAGTTCATGCAATGGATTCACTGGCAGAATCAATATAAATGGAAAATATATACATTTCATCAATGGCGAAGGTGTTGCCAGTTATACAGGAACGACCGTTCCGCTGGTCATCAAAACACCACCCTGCGAACAGCCGGATGTTGGTACCGGAACCATAACCGGCATAGTCACAGACGCCAGCGATGACACCCCGATAGATGGGGCAAGGGTTGTTGCAGGTCGTTATTCCACGTATACGGATGGTTCTGGCAACTACACACTAACAAACGTCAGATCCGGTACATACAGGATCACCGCATACAAGGAGGGATATTATCCAACTTCTAAACCGGTGCTTGTGACCAAAGATACCACAACAACCGTTAACTTCCAGCTAACACCGATTACAACTGGTAACATAACCGGAATTGTCACAAACGCAAGCGACGGCACTCTGATCGAGGGGGCACGGGTGGTTGCAGGTGGGCATTCAGACGCTACTGATAACTCTGGCAGTTACACCCTATCAGGCGTACTCACAGGCACACACACCATTACAGCATCCAAAAGAGGATACTACACGAGTTCAACAACGGTAATGGTTACAAAGGACAATACAGCAGTGGTTAACCTCCAGTTGACACCAATACCTGAAACGGTAGTTCTAACCGGGTCTGTCAGTGGGATAGTTACGAACGATACTGGTGATCCGCTTCCCCTT
>CAZUSK010000098.1:0-2620 GCA_964623345.1 uncultured Candidatus Saccharibacteria bacterium | reverse complement strand
ACCACTGAGGATTGGATTTATAGAGATGTAGATGGTAATGATAAAGTTTCAGATGGCGATATAAGACTTTCTAATGTGACATTTAATATGAAGTCTTATCCAGCCAATTCAATTGTTCTTGCTACTGACACTGATGCAGCTCTAAATTTAGACTTAGACCCAATTCCAGATACATTTAGGTATGTTGATTCAGACGACTCTCACAGCTATTCTCCATTTGAAAGGATATATGAAGATAATGACGATGATCACATTATTAGTCCAGGAGATATCAGAGTTAGGACCCCTTCTCTTAGGTACTACAATACTGACACGAGCAAAGAGCCAAACCTTGATTCCTGTGATTTTGTTTATCTTGATTTAGATAATTCTATGACACCCTCTGAATGTGATGTGAGGTTAACACCTGTGAATATTTGGACAAAAGATAATTTTGCTCATTATGAGGCAGGAAGTAAAGTAAAAACAAGTGACCTCGATGCTTCCAAAAAGGATCCACTTAAGGTTATCTGGCCATTCATGATGCTAAAGCAGTATTCAAATAGGTCGGGGAGATTGTATTTTGGTTATCACTTTGCTGATTATAATTCAAACAAGGTCTGGGATGATAGTGAACCAATTAACTTTGTTATTGACTTCAATAGAAATTATAAGAAGATTGATGGATTTAAAAAATATGTTGTGTCTCCTGGTGACCTACGAATCTCATCGAATTTCTTAGTTACAGCAACCATTACTGGAACAAGTTCAAAAAAGGGTGTTATTGATATAAATGGTTTTTACACGGCACCTGTGTTGGATGATTCAGATATTCCTTATGAAGTGAATTTGAATATTACATTAACGGTAAATGGTTTGCCAAGAACGGCTTCGTCGAAGATAGTATTGTTCAGAGGTCCACCAAAAGTTAAAATATCTCCTCAGACTGAATGGATTGCACCCTGCACAGAGTATCAATACAAAGCAGAGGTTACGGACACTTCGGGAAATCCAATTCCCTATGCAAAAGATAGTATAAAATTTGGGGTTGGTTATCCCAAAAATACTTTAGTAGATAACTATCTTATGCCTCAACCTCCAGCACCCTTCGATGTCCCATCAGAACCTTATTATCCCGTGGATTTGAAATTAGTGAGTTTAGGTAGTTTGGTTCAATTTTCAAGTTTTGAGAAACATGCAGACGATGTATTGATAAATGTTCCGGTAAACAATGGAAAGTATGACCCAGGTGAGTGGATTTATAGAGATAACGATTTGTCCAATTCTGTATCTCCAGGAGATAAGAGATTAACGAAGGTATATAAAGATGGAAAAACCTATGCAGCAGGTTCAATAGTTAAACTGGGTGATTGGGATAATGGGGTAAGCTTGATAGCTTTTGACAATTTAAAGGAGAAACATACTCAAAATGTTGATGAAAATTCTCCATATCCACCAGCGTATGATCCCGGTGAATATATATATTTGGATGAAGACTTAAACTCTGCAGTTTCTTATGGAGATACAAGACTCACAGATGTTGATATGGGTTCTGTTTTCTATCCAGCTGGGACAAAGGTTAATGATAGGGATGTCGGTGAGAGCTTGGTTCAATTTAGTGATGATATTCCTGTTAATGTCGATGTTAAATTTGTTGATTTAAATGGGAACGGTAAATTTGATGAGGGACACTGGTTCTCTCCAAATAATATTGATTGGTACTATTTTCCTGGAGATTGGTTGTATATAGATATTGATGATAATAATCAGGTTAGTGAAAATGACTATAGAATTCTCTCCTGCAGTTGTTTCAATTTGGAGGCTGGATATGTAAAGCAGGAAGATCCCGATCAGGGCTATGAGCTTTCTACAGATACGGAAATAGATGAGAAGATTAAATTCATAGATAGAAATATGAATGGTTCGTGGGACTATCAAGACGAACCCCTGTATTGGGATAAGAATGGAGATGGATATGTATCCAAGGATGATGTAAGATTGACCAATGTCTCAATACCAGGTGCCACAATAGATAATAATGGTAACTTTAAATCTTCTGCATGTGCAGGTGGCGAGTTCAATATATGGGCATCTTTTGTATACAACAATACATGTGTTGATGCAACATGTGGCGGAGCAGTTGTTTATAATTCGATTCCAACATATGCAATTGTAACTACTGCTGTAAGTGTTGAGGTTAGTCCAAGGGATATAAGTGTGATTTCTGGAGAAAGAATCAAGTTTAATGCAACAGTAATGGATGGTCTTCAACATGATGTAATAACTCCTCCTCCAGTATGGAGTATTGTTAATAATGATCCAATGTATCCAATTGGAACAATAGATCCAGATACAGGTTTGTTCACTGCGCTGTCTGATACACATCCATCAGGTTATGTTGTTGCAACAATTCATACAACTTGTTGTGGAGATATATCCTCAACAGTTCCTCCAATCTCTCCACCAGACTGTGCTATAACCTCTGGCTTTGTAAGAGTTAATGCCCTTGTTGATGTTGTAAAATCTTCATTTAAGATTTGTGGTTCTGGCTTCAGTGTCAATGTAAGGTGGTATGTTGATCAACTGGGAGATAAACTGAGAATTACCATAACTACATCAGGTGGTTATGCAAAGATTATTG
>CAZUSK010000097.1:0-2650 GCA_964623345.1 uncultured Candidatus Saccharibacteria bacterium | reverse complement strand
AGATTACCGTAACATGCAAATTCAGAAAATTGTGATTTGAGTAGTATTTTATATGAAATTAATACACCGACACCTCCGAAAATAATTGCACCCGGCACCACAGGAAAAAGACAGATACCGTGTTTCGGAAACAGAAGGTATTCACCAACAAAAAAAGTAGCCCGCCATGCGCACAGAGCGCGACAAAGTTCCCAACTGGCATAACCTCCTATAAAGCCAAGCGGTATCATAAATAGCCCACCAAACAAATCCCATTTGTGGTATTTTTTGTTTAATTCGTCAAATGTGTGTATTAACTTTTTGCAGTTTTGCGGGACTGGCCAACATCGTTGCAAAAAGCGAAAAAGATATACAGTGCAAACAGGTAAAATAATTGCGAGTAAGAATAGTGCTATATATGCAAGCCATTTATTTTTCATGAGACAATTAACCTTATGCTTCTGTTACTTATCCGGAAATTCGGATAACTTCATTGAATTCCATGTTTTGTACCCAAACGTAAAAAACGGAACGAAGCAAGGGATTAACCACAATCCATATTGTATTTCAGCAAGATTATTAGAATCCGTTAAAAGATATAAAAGCAGCAAGATAGCCATGATAAACATGCCATACGGAAGAATTAATAATTTCCACTTGTTCCAAAAACATATTTGCCTTGAATAAGCCAAATGATACTGAACGGTATAATCCATACAACACCTGCTATCGTAAAACTGAACCAATCAAATTTTATCCATTTTTGGTTCATCTTTTATCTCCTGTTTAAGGCTAACGCTGCGGCTGAGGCGCGCTGTTAAGCGTCGTCTCCAGCCAGCTTGATATTGGTTATGGCCTCCTAAAGGCAACTGCCCCTTTCGCAGGAACCCGCAGGAATGATTCGCCGCGCTCCGACGAGCTTTTGGGGCCCATTCTCACGCGACGAATCCTTCCTGCTAGTTGCCTTGGTTCTTAACGTAAGGTATTAAAAAATTGGCAGTTTTTTGTTTTTATTAACCAGTCTTACGCTAAAGGAGGCCACAATGAAATTTTACAATCAGCAACACAAACACTACTGCGGGATCGACCTTCATGCAAGAAAAATGTACATCTGCATCTTGAATCAAAAAGGTAAAACCCTCGTGCATCGTAATATTAAAACGGATGCTGAGAAACTCTTTGAATTTATCTTTCCATATCTGGAAGATATCGTCATTGGAGTTGAGTGCATGTTCAGTTGGTACTGGATAGCCGATTTTTGCGCAGAACACCATATTCCTTTCACGCTGGGCCACGCTTTGTATATGAAGGCCATACATGGCGGTAAAACAAAAAATGACAAAATCGATTCCTATAAAATCGCCCGCTTGATCAGAGGTGGTAATTTCCCTGTTGCATATCCTTGCCCGGCTGAAAAAAGAGCCACAAGGGATCTATTACGCCGGCGAATGTATCTTTCACGACAATGCGGGCAGCTTGTGGCCCATATACAAAACACCAATACACAGTACAATCTACCCCCATTTGCCAAAAAAAATTCACGGAAATATAACAGGGAAGGGGTCAACAAAAGATTCCAGGACCCGGCTGTTCGAAAAAGTGTGGAAGTCGATCTGAAAGTTATCAACCACCTCAATATCGTGCTTTTCAGGCTCGAATGGTATATCGAGAAAACCGCAAGGCAACATGACTACAGAACGCTTTATTTGTTGAGATCCATACCGGGAGTCGGTCAAATTTTAGCCATGGTGATCCTTTACGAAATCGATACAATTGAAAGATTCCCTTCGGTGCAGGATTTCTCTTCCTATGCCAGGCTCATCCGTCCGAAAAAAGAGTCAGACGGTAAATGGGCTGGTAAAGGAAATCGAAAAATCGGGAATCATCACCTGAAGTAGGCGATTAAGGAAGCAGTCATACTTTTCCTTAGATCATCTGATGAGGCGAAAAAGTATATTGATCGGCTGACAAAAAAAAACAACAAAGGCAGAGTGTTGGGTATCTTCACCCATAAGCTTGGCCGCACCATGTATTTTATGCTGAAAAATAAGGAGGCATTTAAAATGCAACGATTTTTTGATATTTAAGTTTGGGCTGGGGACGTCAGCTTGTTGCCTAACTGGGATCAAACGGCGGATCTGAATCGCTTGAAACCAATGAAAACCATGTAGCTGGACTACCTGATCAAGCGTGGAGCAAATGCCGGAAGCCCACAGGCATTGATTGGCGACGTCTCCCAGGCCCATTTACTATTACAGGTACTTTATCAAGTGATTGCCGTGTTCTGCCCCTTGCCTGAGTGACGCACTAACTGGATGCCGCGCTAAGGCGCGACAAGCCGCTTCGCTTTGAATGCGCCGGGATTAAGGGAACCTAATATATTCTGAAGCCGCCTGAAGGTGGCACGCTGATTATCAAAGAGCAGTTTGGTAATCCAGTTAATTCCTATAGATGTTTGGTGCAGACTCACGTCTGACGCTCGCGATAGAAGACAAAAGCCGGAACTAACGAGTCGCTTGTCATAGTACTTGGTGTTCAGCTAAGACGGATTTAATTTTTAGTACTTTTCCGATCTATAGGGATATTATTTTCTTGACAAGCGGAGGCCATATAGAGGTTAGCAAAACGTTTCTTTCGGCGACACACTTGTATCAACCCTATAACCAGCACC
>CAZUSK010000096.1:0-2659 GCA_964623345.1 uncultured Candidatus Saccharibacteria bacterium | reverse complement strand
TTTTGCGAACTTCATTCCTCAAATGTAAATATTCTGCCCTGGATAATTTTCTGATTACTTCCATCATCCTCTTCTCCTTCCCCACCATATAACTTCACCATCCCCCGAATAAATCACCTCTCCATCTATAACATTTGCGTTAAGAGCAACTGATTTCTCCTCAGGATAAAATCCGAGATAAGAAGCGAAGTCATCAAAAATGGCGAGATTATCAGAATTTACCTTTTCCACCATTCCTTTTTTAAATTTCAGCCATACTGAAAGTGAAACTCCCAGAACGATATTCGTATGTTCATATCTTGTAACAGAAAGTAGAAAACTATAAGAGCCCATATCAAGGATGCGTTCGTCTTTATCAAAAGCAGTAGCGGGAACAGTAACTGTAATACTGTTTTCCCCTCTCATAATTGAAATCTTTTCTGGCTCTAAACCTTTAGTTCCGAAATATTCTCTGGCCTTATGCTCAAGTTCTGAAATTATCTCTTCGAGCTTATTTTTCTTACTCATTAAATCCGCCTCCCTTTTTTATTAATGCTGAATTGCATACCTTCCTCCTGTCCAATTGCGCTATCTTTCAGATTCAATATTTCTCAGAAATTTTATCCACGAGCCCCTTCATTTCTTTCATCTTAACTTTTGGCTCGGCTTTCTGGGAAGCAACTTTTCCTGCATTATTACTGGCTTTGAAAAGAACACCAACTGCTGCAACCACAATCGCTGTGATTATCAAGAGCAGTATTCCTTTTAAAATTTTCTCACCCATCTTCTCACCTCCTTTCTAAAATTTTGTTTTTCATTGTAGAAGTAGTATAAAACAGATATGCGACAGCATTATGTCGCAGAAAAAATTTAAAAAGGCTTACGAATTTGTTAAAGGAGACCCCATCGTGATAACAGTTCCAAATAGATTCAAACTATGCTTCCTGTTTATCTCTACAAGGAGGGACTCAGAGAAAATAAAATTCCTCTTTATTCTTATAATTCAGTATAACGGTTGCCAATAGAGCCCACAGTGAGGACTGAAATTCCTACCTGTCAAATTGTCAAGTCGTTATTAATTATTATGCCGTTCAAATACAGCACTTTCCATCCTGTGTTCTTTGAATTTTTTCATCGATAAATTTCTTAACCTCTTCTTCTGTAGGTAAATCAATATTGCTATAATCAATTTTTCTCTTTCTGTTGTCATTATTTTCAAGTAAACCACGAAATTCTTCAATTTCTTTCTCCGAATAATGGGCTGGAAGTCTTCTGGGCATACGAGCATTAGGATGAGGCAAATAAATCACTGGTATTCCATTGATATTTTGATTTCCATTGAAATAATCACAATCACGTACAAAACTTCCAATTGCAATAATTATTTTTGCGCTACTAATGTTGATTATGCTTTTAAAAAATTTCTTTGCACACATTTTTAGGGCACGTTTAACACCAATTTGTCCTGAAGATTTACAATGAACCAGTTCCGTTAGACAATAGTCTATCCCTGGCTTTGGCTCATAACCCAATAATTCTTTTACTCGATTTCTTATGTGTGCCCAGTATCTAACAGACCTCCCCCTAGTCCCATCTTTATTCAATACTTTATTTTGGAATACCCAGCTGTATTCTTTTCCTCTGTCTTTAAACCTATTTATAAAGAAATCTGCAATCATTGGTTCTGGCCATGACAAATCAGGGAAAAGTTCATTTTTTGAGTAGGCGGGATTTGAACTAATTATTAGTATAGGAGCGTTTAAAATATCGCCTGACCAGGGTTCTGGAATTTGAAAGTCCTCGACTGCTTTCGCTCCTTGCTCTCTCTGAAAATTGACAATACCGTTGCAGGGATGATTTTCATTTACCGTGTGAGTCGGGTTAGAAAAAATTTTACATTTTGCAATCTCAAATAATAAACTTCGCATCATATTCAAACATTTTTTATTAGTCATTTTTATTATACATAACGTGTGGGGTATCTGAAGTCTTGAGCGAGAGCGCACTCTTAGATTGTTTAATCATTCTGTCCGTTTTTTTCTTTAACATATTAAATACTTCTCTTTATATGCTCAAACAGGATTTTTTATTCTCTTAATCTGTTCAAAGCTAAGTCCTAAACAGAGGTTTGATATTTTTCTCATCATTAAAAGATGTTTTGCCACTTTTCTGTTTCTGCCTGTAATATAAATGAAAATCCACCGGGCGGAACCTGCCAGATTACTCTGTCTCTATCAGCTGTTATTTCCACCGGCACATCATAGGAAGTGCCCTGATATGTAATTTTTGCAATACCCTGGTACTGATTGCCTCCTTTATGGGCTATCTGTACATCAGTTACAACCAGATGGAACTTTTTAAATTGAGGATCAGAATTAAATTTCTCCTGCATGGATAGTTTGACAGTTTTACCAATCTGGTTCTGATATAATCCACATCCACCAACAAATAAAATAAGGAAAATTAACCCTATTATCTGTATCTTTTCCTTCATTCCGATCCCTCCTTTTTAACTTGTTCTCTATGTTCTTCAAAGCCAGCCTCTGGCAGAAATAATTTACTTTAGCTCTATTTTTCCCACTTTCTTCATAGTAAATATTTTATTATCATCAATTGTCAATTCAATGCCATCTCCCCTATATCTATAAGTGTATATACACCAGCCTTCAAGACAGGTCTC
>CAZUSK010000095.1:0-2660 GCA_964623345.1 uncultured Candidatus Saccharibacteria bacterium | reverse complement strand
ACCCGGTCGGGGCGAGGATCAGGGTGTTCTCCCCGCGGGCGATCGGCGGCCAACCGAGCTCCTGCGCCAGGGTTGGTCCAACGAAGCTCTCAGAGAACCACCGGCGGACAGCTGGGTGGAAGAGGTCGAGTGCAGAACTTTCCTTCTTCATATCACCATTTCCTCAGAAATGGGTAGCTGTACAAACTCGGAAGAGAGGAGCCAAGCAGCAAATACCATTTAGCGAAGAGAGTTGATGAGCAAGTGGCTATCTTCCCTCTCGGCGAGCCACTCTGATCCTTTGGCAAGCCGCTACCCGAGAGGCAGGTTGAATTACTGTTACTTATGCATCCTCGCGAACGCTAGAGCATGGGCAGTTAGAGACGTTGCAAACTTTCTGAAGCCAATCTCGGGCGATGGCTCGCTATACTCACCTCGTAATCCACCCTTTTCGCTAGAGAGGATAAGACAGGCTGCATTATAGAGCCTTTCTCTAACAAGCTTTTCACACAATATCCGGTAACGGTCTACGTATGAAGCTCCTCGAAATTCGGCAAACACTGGGAAGTGAGGCTCGCTTACTGCTACAGGACTTCGAGAACCAGGAGCGTCCTCCAAAAGCATAAAGTACCCTGTCCATGGCCGCGTCGAACCTTTAAAAGCACCTTCTCGGTAAGCGGTCAGAAGGTCAGTAGCAGTTCCAATAGCTTCTTCAGTGCGGTTGTTAAAGTTATTGCCAAATGACCCAACCTGAGACTTGAACTCGATCACTGCTAACAGCTCGCCATCCACTACGGCTACCAAATCCCACTCTTTCGTCGGCCGAAACCAGCCTGGCAGAACTACTTCCTTCTTTCGAATATAGATCGATTCCCGCGGCAGCTCACTTTCTATGAGTAAGTCTCGCATGAGTTCAATGAACCCATCGATCTGTTTTCCACCAGTGACTGCGGCACGACTGCCATAATCTTTTCTTCCGGTTTTTTGGCCTTGAAGCTGGGCTTGTTTCCTTCTCGTCACCCAAAAGTGCTGAACGGCACGCTGAACACGGCTCTCAAGGTCTCTCATGCAGCAACTCTCCCCTATGGAGGATCAGTTCGATTCGACTGAAGAGATCCTGCGTTGTTTCGGCAATACGTCTCGTTGCCAACTCCCAGTAATAAGGATCAACCTCAACCCCAACGCTATTACGGCCACAACGAGCCGCTGCTATTGTCGTGGTACCAGTTCCCATAAATGGGTCAAGAACCGTATCACCAGCAAAACTAAACATACGGATTAAGCGTTCTGCTAACTCAACAGGATATGGAGCAGGATGTTGCTTTGTGGATGCGCCGGGAAGGTCATCCCAAATTAGCCGGAACCATTTTTTGTAATTATCTTCGGAAATGACACTCAGAATTCTAGCAGCAAGCGATGGTTTCCGATATCCTCCAGGTTTACGCTGCATTAAGATATACTCCACGTCATTCTTTATTACAGCGTTCGGTTCGTAGGGCTTTCCTAGAAAGCCTGAGCCACTTTCCACCTCATAGGCGGCGTTAGCAATCTTGGCCCAGAAAATACCTTGAAGATTGTCAAAACCTATCCGCCGGCAGTGTTCTTGAATTGAGGCATGTAATGGCACAACAGTGTGTCTGCCTTTGTTCTTACGCCTAGACAGACATACATCTCCCACTACAATAATCAGCCTCCCGCCGGGAACTAGTGCGTGATAGCACTGAGACCAGACTTTATCTAACTCGGTAAGAAATCTCTCATAATCATTGATGTGACCTAGCTGCCCCTCCGCCATTCTATACTTTTTAAGTGTCCAGTATGGAGGTGAACAAAGGACAAGGTGAACGCTTTCCGGCTCGAGAAAGTCCATTTGCCGTGCATCTCTAAGGTAAAGATGGTGGCGGGTGGGAATCTGGCGAAGAGCCTCATCGATGAGAGCGGTTAATCGCCGGTCACGCGCGATGCGAGGCAATGCCTTCTGATGATCGACGCTGATGTCTCCGATTTCTTCCGGGATGTATCTCTGCAGGTCTATTCTATTCTCAACTTTAAAACTACCTGCCCTTAGATTGCCTTGAATAACTTCTGTTGGCCCATCCGCGGATACCGGTGATCCAGTCCCTTCACATGCGCCGGTTGATTCGTGCCTCATGTTTTCCCCCTATCCCATTCCTGTTAATTCCCTGACCATCTAATAATAAGCATAACTCCCTCGCTGCCCATGGTCAATGAAGCGCGATCTTCGGTAGAAGCTAGGGTAGGGTCCCGCGGAGTGTGTCTGGGGGAAGAAACATAGCCACCCCGAAAAATCTCTGAAATTGCCCGGACACTCTAACTGGTGCACTACCTTCGCATTCCGAGGCGTTTCCATTAAGATATAAACATTGATATAAAAGCAAAGAACCCCACAGCAAACTACGAGGCATCCAGTGGAGGCCTTCTATGAACTAAATAGACCCCATGCTTCCATTTTCCCGAAAACCGATGTTTGTAGCGAGTGGACGATCAAACCCCGGTGATTGGTGATCGCTGCACCAACCCGTACAATTAGTTGATCAAATGCAGTGGACCGATGCCGTACTGGATTATTGGATGGCTAGGAGCACCGTTCGGGGGAAAAGCCGCCATGGCTGAACACCGCTTCGATTTCGACCGGGTGATCGACCGTCGGGGTACGGACA
>CAZUSK010000094.1:0-2669 GCA_964623345.1 uncultured Candidatus Saccharibacteria bacterium | reverse complement strand
GGAGAGGGAGACGATGCTCACCTCCGTGATTCCGGATTCCCGAATAATTACCGTCATTACTTTCAGATATACGGGGGAGGAGAGGGTGATATTCTCAACCTTATGGGTGCTTTTCCTCCTGATGAGGGATTGCAACAACTGATATTGTTGGATCCCGCTTATATTATGAATGAGCCTGTTGAAGTTGAAGAGGCTCTTCTTTTAGAAGAGTTTGAGCGGCTTCCTTTACTGGCAGGAGTGCAGGAGGAGGAGCTCCGTGAGGATTGGGGAAGGATATTTATGTATCTCTTTGAAGTGCTGGGTCCATAGATTTACAGAAAATAAAAGATGAGAAAAAGAGGGTTATTTTATCTGGCGGTAATTGGGTTTTTGGTTGACCCTTTTAATCTCCCTGGGGAAAAGGGTCCTTCCACCTTCGTTCTTTCTCCTGTTGGAGATTCTTTGCGGAGGGTGAGGTCCCTTCAGCAGTTTTCCAGATTCAAAGCCTTATTACAGGAATTGAGGCCGATTGTGCAAATAAACCCTATGCTGGCAATGGGTAATGGTTACTTCAATTTAAGTTTCGAGCAATTTTCCTCTATGGCATTAAGTATTTTTAGTATGCTTTCTGAAAAGTTCAGGGAGACAGCGCTGGAAGAAATGGAAGAGGCGATAAAAATTTTCAAAGATGCTGTGCAGGTTTTTCATAGTGAGTTGAGCAGGAAAGAGATTTTCAGGGATTCAATAATATTTTTTCTGGACAGTTTAGCCTCTATTGACAGAGATGAGATTTCCTGTACATTTATTTCCCTGCTGGAAAGGATATCAGATGTATTCAGCCTTAGGGATACTGAGAAAACATATCAGTACCTTAACTACCTGGGTATCTATCTTAAAAACTACAGAAAATTTGACAGTAGAGAGCAAAGGCAGAAGGTAATGGAATTAATTAGCCGGGTATTTGCTATGGACGAAAGAGCCGCTGAGTTGTTACGCCGGGAATTTATCTTAACCGTGGACGGTCTTTCTGCTATACCAGCAACACAAATTCCACCTCATTTGTCAGCAAACATAAGGGCAATAGTTGAGAGTATGCCTGAAGAGATTAAGGAAGATTTGAGTATAATAATGACCTTTTTTCAGGGAGGGGTAAGATATGACGGCATGTGTTCAGACATTAGATTTGATTCCGCGGTAGGAGTGGGGAGCATGGGATGGGAAGGTATACGGGAACAGGTTTTTATTCACGAACTGGGGCACATTGTTCAGAAAAATTCCATATTAGCCTGGGAGGGATTTAAAGAATTATTTTCAGCCTCTAAAAGTGAAAGTGATTTTCTGGAAAGTTCCAATCCTCACAATCCTGAATACCATAGGACAAATTTTATGGAAGATTTTGCAGATTCATTCATTAGATACTGCTTGGATAGCATAGCCGCCTGTAGAGAGATGGAGCAAAAAGGGTCTGAGATATTGAAAGAGAAATTTAAAATAATTGTCTCGCTTTTCAGTTTTCAAAGAGATGGGAAAAGGTATGCTTACATATACAGAACCACTTTATCGGGCAAAACCTTAACAGTAAAAAGGGCAGTTGTTCCTTTAGACGAAGAGGGTATACCGGTAATTCCCTCCCAGATACCAGAAGAACAGTGGGAGGTATTTTCATACCCCCAATAACGAGGCTAACACCCAGATATGGAATGCGTAAATGTGATTATGCGTAGATGGAGAGATGTTTGGTGTTTGAGGCTGTGTCTTGTGCAGAAAATAGGTAGCTGTCCCTAATTTTTGATTTTTCAAAAATGTGACAGATAGTCCTGCACTGTTTGTCGCATTGGTGTTCAGAGCTAAGCTCTGAACAAATACCCCCATTCAGAAAATAGGTAGCTGTCCCTTCATACTTTGACAATCCCCCTCATATATGCTATATTCATAATGAGGTGACAAGTTATGAAAAAAATAAATGCCAGAAGAGCCAAAAAACTTTTGGAAGAATTGCGGGAAAGCATAGCCCAAAAGCCCAATCCCTTCCTGGGTATGACAAAAGAAGAAATTATTGAAAAAATAAGAAAAACAAGGCAGGCCCTCTGGGAGGAAAAGCTTGCTTCTCGTCATTGATTCCAATGTGTATATATTCAGCTTTGGATTCATAAAAGAGCCTTTTTGTGAAAATCTCATTACATTAATTGCTGAAAGACCTGATTTATATACTATACGTGTTTTACGGAGTATAATTACAGAGGTGCGACGGCATATTACACCTGAAGACTTCCAGAAATTTGTTGAATTCATAAATATTTTAACCAAGATCGATGAAGATTTCTTTATACCATTTGAATTAGGAGCAAAATATGAAGCAAGGGGTTTAAAACCTGCAGATGCCTTGATTGCTGCATATACAGAATGGGTTGGTGCTGATGCCTTAGTAACAGAAAATCGGCATTTCTTATCTCGTAGAAAAGATTTACCATTCAAAGTCCTGACTGCTAAAGAGTGTTTAAAACTTATCAGGGCTTCCAATCTTTAATTGAAATTAGTATGACCACAATATAATAATTCAGAGAATCAAGCCGAACTTATTCTCACCCCATTATCCCCTACATGGTGAAACTTTTGAGTTTGTGTGACGCAACTAACTTCCTGTCATACTTTGACAATCCCCCTCATATATGCTATATTCATAATGAGGT
>CAZUSK010000093.1:0-2725 GCA_964623345.1 uncultured Candidatus Saccharibacteria bacterium | reverse complement strand
TTCCGGTGACTTTAATTGAAGCAGGACCATGTGTGGTTACTCAAATTAAAACTGAAGAAAAAGACGGATACAAAGCAGTTCAAATTGGATTTGAGAAGATTGAAAAAGAAAAGAAGATTAAAAAAACCCAGAAAGATAAACCTTATAAATATTTAAGAGAATTTAGAACAGAAGAAATTGAAAAATTTAAAGTAGGGGATAAAATTGACGTTTCTCAGTTTCAAGTAGGGGAGAAGGTGAAAGTTTCAGGTATCTCAAAAGGGAAAGGATTTCAAGGAGTGGTAAAAAGATGGGGATTTTCTGGAAGAAACAAAACCCACGGAGTTAAACATGAAGAGAGAAAACCAGGATCAATTGGTTCAGCTTTCCCACAAAGAGTAATTAAAGGTAAGAAAATGCCAGGAAGAATGGGAGGAGAGAGAGTGACGATTAGAAATTTGGAGATTGTTGATATTGATAAAGACAAGAATTTGCTTGTGATAAAAGGAGGAGTTCCAGGAAGAAGGGGAACGCTTTTAGAGATTCAAAGTTTAAAGTGAAAAATTAAAAACTTTTAATTTCAAAATTTTTTCATGAAAGTCAAGGTTTATAACCAAAAAGGAGAAGAGGTAGGAGAGACAGTTTTGCCAAAAGAGATTTTTGGAAGAGAAATAAATTCTGATTTAATTCATCAGGTGGCTGTTTGTATGATGGCAAATCAAAGATTGCCTTGGGCGCACACAAAAGATAGATCTGAGGTAAGAGGTGGAGGAAGAAAACCTTGGCCTCAAAAAGGGACAGGTAGAGCAAGGCATGGTTCAATTAGATCACCAATTTGGGTAGGTGGGGGAGTAACTCATGGACCAAGAAAAGAAAAGAAATATGGAAAAAAGATTTCAAAGAAAATGAAAAGATTAGCTTTATTTTGTGTTCTTTCTGGGAAATTGAAAGATAAAGAATTGTTTGTTTTAGATAAGTTAGAACTTAAGACACCAAAAACAAAACTTATGGCAGAGATTATAAAGAATTTAAGAGAAAAATTATTAAAAAAAGGCAGAATTCTTATTGCCTTGCCACAAAAAAACGAAGTAATTGAGAGAGCCACAAGAAATTTACCTAATGTTGAAACAATAGAAGCAAGAAATTTAAATGTTTTAGATTTACTCAACCATAAATACTTGATTTTATTAAAGGATTCTGTCAAGGTAATCAAAGATACATTTTTAAAATAACTATGACACCGTTTAAATTCTTAAAAAGAAAAAAAGAAGAAAAAAAGCCTAAAAAAGAGGAGATAGTTGAGGCAGCAAAAGAGGCAGTAAAAGAGAAAAAAGAAAAGAAAGAAGTGAAAGAAGCAAAAGTAGAGGTTGCAAGAGAGAAATTGAAAAAACCAGAAAAAAGAGAAGCAAAAGCAACGATGGCATGGCGATATATTGTAGCGCCTCATATTACAGAAAAAGCAACTTTACTTGCAGAGAAGGAAAATCAGTATGTCTTTAAAGTAGCTCCAGATGCCAATAAAATAGAGGTTAAAAAAGCAATTGAAGACCTTTATGGAGTAAAAGTTGAGAAAGTGAGAATTATAAAAGTACCAAGAAAAAGAAGAAGGAGAGGCAGGATTGAGGGGTGGAGGAAAGGATATAAAAAGGCAATTGTGAAGATTAAAGAGGGTCAAAAAATTGAGATTTTACCAAGATAAATATGGCAAAAGCATCAGCAAAACAAATACTAACCAAGAAAGAACCTGAGAAGGCTTTACTTTTGCCTTTGAAGAAAACAGGTGGAAGGAATGCGCAAGGGCGAATTACAGTAAGGCATAGAGGCGGTGGAGTGAAAAGAATGTATCGAATTATTAATTTTGGCCAGGAAAAAATAAATATTCCTGGAAAAGTTGTTGCCTTGGAATATGATCCAAACAGAACAGCATACATTGCCTTAGTAGAATATCAGGATGGCAAAAAAGGTTATATTTTGGCTCCCCAAGGATTAAAGGTTGGAGATGAGATCATTTGTGCTGAAAAGGCAGAAATTAAGCCCGGCAATAGGATGAAACTTAAAAATATTCCTGTTGGAACGGAAGTTCATAATATTGAAATTGTACCGGGACAGAAAGGAAAACTTGTAAGAGCTGCCGGTACCTCTGCAAAAATTTTGGCCCATGAAGGAAAATATACTCACCTGAAAATGCCTTCAGGAGAGATACGAAAAATTCATTCAGAATGTTTTGCGTCTATCGGTGCAGTTTCTCATCCAGAGCATAGATTTGAGAGAATCAAAAAAGCAGGAATAAAAAGATTAATGGGTATTCGGCCAACAGTGAGAGGATCAGCCATGAGTCCAAAAGATCATCCTCATGGTGGAGGAGAAGGAAGAACCGGTATTGGAATGCCAATGCCAAAGACTCCCTGGGGTAAACCTGCAAGAGGAGTCAAGACAAGAAGAAGAAAACATACAGATAAATTTATTATTCAGAGAAGAAAAAAATGAAAAATCCTAAGCACCAAATCCTAAACTCTAAACAAATCCAAATGACAAAAATCCAAAATTTAAAACATTTAATTTTGAAATTCGAATTTTGAATTTGTTTAGGATTTAGATATTAGAATTTAGGATTTAAAAATTATGGCAAGATCGCTAAAAAAAGGTCCATATGTTGATCAAAAATTATTGAAAAAGTTAAAGAAAATTAAGCCCGATGATAAGGTGATTATTAAGACTTGGGCAAGAGATTGCACAATTGTTCCCG
>CAZUSK010000092.1:0-2750 GCA_964623345.1 uncultured Candidatus Saccharibacteria bacterium | reverse complement strand
AGGGTGTAAAACCATTGCCATGGCAATGGTTTTACACCCTACTTATTTTATACATAAAAAGTGCCTCGCGTTTTACGCGAGGCACTTTTCCTCTAAAACTTAGTTGCCGATTGCAAGAAGGAGCAGAAACATCAAAAATGTGCAAGGATTGCAGGGTAAAGGACAGCAAGGTTGATATGTTATTCTTTCAGGCCGTGGGCAATAAGAATAACATGGCGCTGGAGGACAAAGTCTCAATTTGACTACATCCATCCTTCCACAGCAACTTCCCATATAGATTTCATGAGCGAAAGGAGGTCTTTGGATTGGAGGATCAGGGTAAACAAGACAAGGGCGTTCTGTAGCAATAAAGACAAGATATGACAACTGGCGAATTTTGCCATTACCAATGCAGATAGTATGACAACCTGGCGAGTAGTTTCTCACCTCGCTTGATACTCTCGGCCGGACTGCCTCCCAGGTGCCAAGACGGGTATTGAAACCGAAAATATAGACATAACTCCAGCGATAAACTTGAAATTGGATCGTACCGGCGTTGTAATCAATTTGAATGTTTCCTATAAAACAAGCGCAGGGCGTCTTTTGGAAACAGTTCGGATCGATAGCGAATCCTGCAAGCCCAATCCCCAAAATTACTACTAAGCCCACAAGCACCAAACGCTTCATTTAGACCACCTCCTATTTTATTGTTTGGTGCTTCTTCAAATTAAAATAATCCAAAAATTCTGTCAAGAAATTGACAGATTTTTTGGTTCGTAGTATTGTTAAATAGGTACCTTAACTTCTAAATATGGGTACCGAAAGGAGGTGAAATAGAATGAAGCGTGCATTAGTAGTGCTTGTGTTGATCTTCTTCGGTATAGCTGGGCTTGGGGCTTCTTTCTTTGCCACCACACAAACTTTTGAAAACCACACCCTCTTTGGTGCGTTTACAGGAATTCCTCTACCTGAAACTTGCTATCCTAATATGGCTCTATATCTTGAAACATATATGATTGACGAGATCGCTGTTTTTAACGGTGGAGTCGGGTGTGTAGCAAAAACCGAAGGTTTTGAAGTCGCAGGAGCTTTGGGACTTCTCAACGCTTTCCCCGTGGCAATTGCTTGGGCTAATGTTCTGGCGCCGAATCTCGAAATATTCGGGAAGGTATCTTTAGGCCCTCTAACTTCTTGCTATTATCCTTGCTCTGTCTGGAATGTTGACCTGGTTGCTTCCTTACAAACAGATATCTTGATCAATCTTTGGTTTAAAGATGTCTTCCTTCCTGAAATGCGCTATGGACGAATGGATATAAGCCTTGGTTGTAAAAATGTTCCCTTTGTGCTTGGTATAGATACAGAAAGGATTAACTTCAACAAATTCACCCATCCTTATCTTGGAACCTTCTTTAAGTTTGAAAACGTAACCATCATTCCCAAGATTTACTTTGCTCCCTGTAATTTAGGCTTCGGGCTCAACCTCTATGGGCAATTTTGAAAACACGGCGTCCCGAAAGTTTCGGGACGCCTTTTATTCTTCCAAAAACCCTTTTATCTTTTTTATTCGAAATGTATTAAAGAGACTGGCGGAGACATGCCCCAAATATTTATTGAAATAAACTTCTGCTTCTTTACCCTCAAGAAGTCTTAAAAATTCTTCACAAAGATAAAATGGAATGACTTTCTCTCTTTTTGAAATAAAAACTAAATATTTAAGATCCTCTCTTTTGGGAATATTATTTTTTGGTTCAATTTCATGCCATATCTCTTTAAGATCTTCCAAGGTAAATCCTTTTTTTATAACTTTTTCTTTTAATTTTTTTGTTGCTTGTCCATACCAAAATGTTTCTGAAACGCTTGAACCGATTGTATTTAAAATAAGTTTTTGAGGGTTATCTTCAAAAGGCGTATTAGCAAGATATGTAGAAAGAAAAGCTCCCAGGCTAGTACCAAAGAGAATAAGTTGTTTTTGAGATAACTTATTAACTTCACTTAAAAAATCTCCCTTTATTTTTCGAAAGTTCTCTAATACCGAAAAAGGGTCTGGATTGATGATGTCTGGGGAGTAATCGTAAAAAAGAAAGCTATAATATTTAAAAAGAGGTCTTAGGACTATTTTTAAATATAAAGAATTCCATCCCCAACCATGAAAAACTACAAGGCATTTATCTGAGTATTTGTTTCCTAAAAAAGTTTTTCTTAACTCCATATTTTTTACTCTTTATAAAAAAAGAAAACGAGGAAAGCAATTTTTAGGAGCATTTTTATTAAGGCGAGGCAACAAAGTTTCAAAGTAGCTCCCGCAGGCGGCTGAGCAGGGTCTCCGAGCGAAGCCCCGCTAAGCGGGGCGAAACGAGGAGTCAGCCGCCGAGGGCGCAGGCTGCCAAATCTCGCTGGGATTTGGACAGCCGGTACTTTGAAACTTTGTTGCCGAGTGATTTGTAAAATTTCTTTCTAAGTAATTGTGATAACTTGAAGCAATTATCCATCAATGAGTTAGACTACACCCAAGCTACCAAATATCTCCATTTTTGAAATTGATCCTTTCTGAATTCAAACTGATACCCTTTTTTTATCAAAATTTTCCTAATATCTTCTATCTGTCTCGGATCAAACTCCATATAAATTTTTCCATTGGGTTTTAAATGTTCCTTTGCCTCTTTTAAAAACTTTTTAATAAGAGATAATCCCTTTTTGCCGGCAAACAAAGCTATATGGGGTTCTTTTTGTAGAACTTCTTTGTCTACCTCATTTTTCCTTTCTAAAGCAAC
>CAZUSK010000091.1:0-2784 GCA_964623345.1 uncultured Candidatus Saccharibacteria bacterium | reverse complement strand
CAAAGGTTGATTGGGATCCATTTACAAGAGAGATTATAATTACTTATCCTGCTCCGTGAATTATTATTTATATAAAATTTCGTAAGGAGGTTAACTTATGAGTAAGAAGAAATTAAAGCCAAAAGTAAAATTAAAAAACATAGTTTTGTTATCTCTACTTTTGGCTATGTCGTTTATGACTTATCCCGTTGAAATTTCTTTAGCCGCAGGAGAAGGTAGTTGTAGTGTTGTGCCTGGATCTGTCATTAGAGGTTCAACTGGGAACGATTTTACTTTTACTTTTACTGCTTCAGGTCTTTCTATTACTGACAATATGAACAGTGGCGAAATATCAATTACAGTCCCGAGTGGATTTAGTCCTCCTCAAATAACATCTTCAAGTGGTAATGGTTATGTAACAATTGATACTACAAATTCAACAGGTGTTACTGCAGATCTATTAACAAATTTGAATGATGTTTCTGGTTGGAGTAGTTCTGATTCTGATTTAAATATAGGCTTGGAAGGAACGATCGCAAAAGAAGGCTCTTCCTTGAAAATTTCGGTCAGCTCTGAAGCATCAGCAGGTGCACTAATTTATTATAATTTTTCTTCTCCTCTAAACTGGACTTCCTATAAAAAAGTTGGTTTTTGGATTTATACAACACACTCAACAAATTCTGTTGGAGATATTCAATTTTTAATTTCAGAGAATTCCAATTTATCCAACTCAAGAATAACTTTAAATCTTCCTGTACTTAATGCGAACCAGTGGTACTTTTTGGTTTTAGACATACCAGGCTCTTCTTCATATAGGGATAAAGTTCTTTCGTTTGGTTTTAAATACAACAGAGATTATTTTGGAACTAATGATGGAGAAATTTATATTGATGAAATGTTCTTAGGACCAGCAATAAAGCCAACAATAAATGGTCAGAATATAACGGTAAGGCTGCTTTCAGTTTATAAGGATAGCAGAATAATAATAAAATACAAGAATGTTACTGCTCCCTCTACTGAGGGAGTGTATACATTTACTACAAAGTCAAGAAAAGAATCCGGCGAGACACTTGCTGATATAAGCTCTTCTCCAAAAGTTACTGTTTTATCAACCGCATACAAATTAGTCTTTAAGCAAGTAGTTTCCTCTATTACAGCAGGCCAATGGTCTACAAATACTTTTAAAATAGAGAGACAAGATTCTTCAGGGAATCCTGTAACAACTGGTACAATAACAGTTAAACTTTCAACAAATTCTCCATATGGAAAAGGAAAGTTTAGCTTAAGTGCTGGCGGTTCATCAATAACAACTCTTACAATTCATTCTGGTTCTTCTGAGACCTCTCCATTTTATTATTACGATGAAACATCTGGTGAATGGACGATAACTGCTTCTTCAACAGGACTCGTTTCTGCCACAACCACTATAACTGTAAATCCAGCAGCGCAATCAAAATTTGTTATTACTTTACCTGGGCAAACATTTGAAAATGGGAAGGGAAATAGTGGAACACCATCTGAACAAAATGCTGGTTCTTTGTTTGAGGTAAAGATAAGAGCGTGTGATGATTTTAACAATATAGTAACAAGTTATAGTGGCAATAAAACTTTAGATTTTAGTGGTCCTCATTGCTGTGATTCCACCAATAAACCTCAATATAATGGAGTGGAGGCTGACTGTGCTACAACTAAAGCGACTGTTAGTGTTAATTTTACAAATGGAATTTCTGATGTTATTAAAGTAATTTTGTATAAAGCTGAAACGACATCCATACATGTTGAAGATGGAACTTATACAGGGGATTCCTCAACATTTATAGTCAATGGAGGTCCTTTAAAATCCTTTGAATTAGAATTTCCAGATGTTTCGACCAAAGTTGCTGGACAATCTTTTCCTCTTGTTATCAAAGCAAGAGATGATTATGGTAATCTAACAAAGTTTAGTGGCACTCTTGATATATCACTTGTTGATGGAACGACACACCTTCCTCTATCTTCCCCTCCATCCCCGCTCATTTCACCTTCCTCAGTCAGTTTTAATAATGAAATTTCTAAAACTTTACAAGTAACAATATATAAATCCTACGATGGTGCTTCAATAAAAGTCCAGAATCACAATGGAGTTGAGGTAGCTTATTCTGATCCCATAGATATATGGCATGGAACTCTGGATCATTTTAGATTTTCAGATATGCCTCCCTATGTTGTTTATGATGTCTATTTCCCTGTAACTATCTATGCAGAGGATCAGTGGAGCAATCTTATTGATGATACAGCAGGTGCAGCACCTTATACAGGAACCGTTAAATTGAGTTGTTCTCTTGGAATAGATAAGATTTATCCTACAAGTGTGAGTTTTAACGATGCTGATCCTACTGATGGAAAAGTTACACAGTTAATAGAGATAACATTCCCATCCACATCAGTTATAATAACTGCACGAGATACAGTTTTAAATAAGAGTGGTACATCTACTCCATTTCCAGTGTATGGAGACCTTGAATATTATGAATTTGATAATATTGCTCCCCAAGTTTCAGATCTTGCTTTTAACATAAAAATTTCGGCAAAAGATATGGTTGGAAATTTACTTTTAAATGAAACTGGGGAGATAGACCTCATTGCTGAAGCAGAGGATGGAACCCCTTTGACTATTACTCCAAATAATGTAACACCAACAAACGGGGTATGGGAAGGTGATGTTACCATAACTCCTGCAAATCCAAAGGTAAGAATTGTTGCAAGAAACCATACAGATTCGACAATAGTCGGTTACTCAAACTGGTTTAGTTTGTCTCAAAGCCA
>CAZUSK010000090.1:0-2795 GCA_964623345.1 uncultured Candidatus Saccharibacteria bacterium | reverse complement strand
TAACTGAATTTTATGGATTCCTCATGCCCCTCTATTACAAATCTATAAGAGATGAACATCTATCAGTGAGAAATGGTGTGGGTATTTTCGATGTTTCCCACATGGGGGAAATAGAGATAGAAGGAAAGAAAGCAAAACTCTTTGCTGATTACATTTTAACCAATAACATTAACTTAACATCCTACGGAGACGTTAAGTACACCGTGATGTGTAATGAAGAAGGAGGAATCCTTGATGATTTGTTCTCCTACACATTTTCAGATGAAAGAATTCTTCTTGTCGTGAACGCTTCAAATATTGAAAAGGACTTTAACTGGATTAAGAAACATCTGTGGGATGGACTCAGTGTAAAGAACATTTCCAGCGAAATTGTGGAATTTGCCATTCAGGGTCCTCAGGCAGAAAAATTCCTCCAGAGCTTCACAGACTTTAACCTCTCTCAGATTGGTTACTTTAAATTTAATGAGATAGAAATTTTTGGAGAGAAGCTACTTGTTTCAAGAACCGGTTATACAGGAGAAGATGGATTTGAAGTATACATGAAAGCACCACTTGGAGAGAGAATATTCATGGATGTTCTTGAGAAGGGAAAGAAGTTTAATCTACTCCCATGTGGCCTTGGTGCAAGGGATACACTAAGGTTTGAGGTGTGCTATTGGCTTTATGGAAACGATATTGATGAATCCACCAATCCTATAGAATCCGGTCAAAAATTTCTTGTTGATTTTTCAAAAAATGACTTTATTGGAAAGAAAGCACTGGAAAAGATAAAAGAGGAGGGAGTAAGAAGAAAATGGAGGGGGCTTGAGGTTAGCGGTGGCATAGCAAGACATGGTTATAAGATCTTTAAGGACGAAAAAGAAGTTGGGTTCGTAACCAGCGGAAATTTCTCATTTATCTTAAATAAATCCCTTGCATTAGCCTACATTGACCTTCCTTATGGTAAAATTGGAGAAGAGGTTAAAATTTCAGGAAGGGGAAGGGAGTTTACAGGGAAAGTTATTAAGAAACCTTTTATAAAACCAAGAACAAAAAAATAAAAAGGAGGAGAGTAAGATGGCTAAAGTTGTTGAGGGTCTTTATTATGCAAAGACCGACGAGTGGGCAAAGGTAGACGGAGACACTGTGACTGTTGGTATCACTGATTACGCCCAGGATCAGTTGGGGGACATTGTCTATGTGGAAGAAGCAGAAGTAGGTAAAAAGGTAAAGAAGGGTGAAGCAGTTATATCCATTGAATCTGTAAAAACAGCAGCGGACATACATGCTCCAGTATCAGGAGAAATAGTTGAAGCAAACAAAGAGGTATCAGAAAATCCATCTATAATCAATGAAGATCCTTATGGAAAAGGTTGGCTCTTCAAGATAAAAATGGAAAATAAAGAGGATCTCAACGATTTAATGGACTCCAAGGGATACAGCGATTACAGAAAGTAAAATGAAATACATTCCTTTAACGGAGGAAGACAAGAGAAAAATGCTTGAGGAGATGGGGATTACATCCATCTCCTCTCTTTTTTCTGACATTCCAGAGGAGGTACTTTTAAATAGAGATTTGAATCTACCACCTCCTCTCAGTGAAAAAGAAGTAATCTCTCTTATTAAAAAGACTTTCAAGGAAAATGAACTGCCCGAAAGAATATTTCTCGGAGGAGGCGCATATTTTCACTTCATTCCTTCCACCATAAATTATTTGCTGGAAAGAGGTGAAATATACACCTCATACACTCCATACCAGCCAGAACTAAGTCAAGGGCTTCTTCAAGCAATGTTTGAATTTCAATCTGTAATGAGTGATTTAACCCATGCAGATATAACAAACGCATCTATGTATGATGGAGCTTCTGCTCTCGCTGAAGCAATACTGATGGGAGAAAGAATAAAGGGAAGAGGAAAAGTTGTTCTACCAGAAAACATAAATCCACAGTACAGAGAGGTAATTGAAACATACCTGAAACCAAGAGGCATAGAAGTTGTGGAGGTAGGCTTTACCAGGGAAGGGAGAATAGATATAGAAAAATTAAAATCAATCTTAAAAGAAAAAATCTCCTCTGTTGTGGTTCAGTCTCCAAATTATTTTGGAATTATTGAAGATATAAATAAACTGGGGGAAGTTATAAAAAACAATGATGCCCTTTTTATCCTCTCAATTGTTGAGGCATTATTCCTTGGAATAATCAAACCTCCTTTTGACTTTGGAGTTGATATTCTTGCTATGGAGGGGCAATCTTTTGGTATGCCTCTCTCCTTTGGGGGACCATACCTTGGAATACTTCAGACAAAGAAAGAGTATGTAAGGCAAATCCCTGGAAGAATTGTTGGAGAAACTGTGGATAGAAACGGGAAGAGATGTTTTGTTATGACATTGAGACCAAGAGAACAGGACATAAGGAGAGAAAAGGCTACATCAAACATATGTTCAAATCATGCTCTAAAAGCCCTTGTTGCCCTTGTGTATCTTGCCACAGTGGGACCAGAGGGATTTAAAAAGATAGCAGAGATAAACTATAAAAAGGCACACTATCTTGCAAAGAGATTTGAAGACGAAGGTTTTAAACTTACTTTTTCAGGACCATTTTTCAATGAGTTTGCCGTCAATCTTCCCTTTAATGGGAAGGAGCTAAGGGAAAAGCTCTCACTTGTAGATATATATGGTGGACTGCCCCTTGAAGGTTATGAGAATTCTTACCTTTTTACAGTCACAGAAATGAACAGCCTTGAAGACATAGAACTTCTTATGTGTGCTATTCTGGAGGGTTAGAATGAAACTTTTAAAGGAATTATCAAAGAAAGGA
>CAZUSK010000089.1:0-2802 GCA_964623345.1 uncultured Candidatus Saccharibacteria bacterium | reverse complement strand
TCAAACATGGGCGTGTAGACAACCACATCGTTCTCTCCGAGATTTTCAACTGAGTTAACTGCATTTGGTATTAAATTAACTTCTATATCACCTATCCTTTCAATTTTACCTCCAGCAGCAAGTTCCACCCTCGCCATACTCAACTCACCATTTTTCCATTTAATCAATGCTCCTTTGTTATAAAGAGGAATAAATACCTTCTTACCCTTCACCAGGAACCCCAGATACTCACCAATTAAATTTTCTGGGACTTCATATCCCACATCAAAATCATTAAATCTTTTCTCAATCCCGTCTTCAGTTATAAAGTATGCTCCATTGATAATTACCCCCTGCTGTAGCTGAGAATTAACATTATTTGCTTCTTCAATAAATCTTTCGGCTGGCTCTAACAGGCTTCCTCCAAAAACAGATGTAATAAGCCCCATTACATTATCTGCTGGCAGAATTATCATATTACCAATTGTCCTGTTTTCTCTGCCAAAATTGCCGTAATTTTCCATATCTATTACTTTCTTTGGATCTTGAGGGCTAACTTCCTCTACATCATCAAATCCATAGGCAAACCTATTGTATTCACCACTTTCACCTAACGCTCCCTTTAACTTTTCCCCATTATAGACCTTATTAACCTCCAGAGGATGGTTAATGAAAGCATCCTCCCTCCCCATATTCTGCAATGCCCTTTCAACAGCTTCCTCAAGTGTGAGATTGTCATCTTGTAAAAGTTCATTTCTAACTCGTTTAAAGTAAGGCACTCCTTCTTCTTCACCCAACGCTTCAGGGTTAGCCCAGAGCACAAACCCTGCTCCTGAACGATTGATGCGACCAATAGTAACCTCCTGACCATTAATTTCCAAACATCCCTTTTCTTCTAATTCTTTGCGTGTTTCTACATCAACCCGCACAAACTGAGATAGATTCTGAACAGTAGCGCGGTCTTTATCATACTGGACGGAAACAGCAATACCTCTGGGAACATATGCTACATAGGCTGGAGGAGGATTTTTCTCATCCTTCCAATCAAGTCCTGTATAGTGCTGAGATTGTGGAGTTTTATCAACAACTCCTGCTAGGAAATGCTCCTTATTTATATACTGGGTTGTAACTGCATTGGTAGGCCCTTTTATAATGAGCAAATCTGCCTTCTTTATTTCATTAATGGTTTTTACATTTCCCGACAACTCATCAAGGTGGCAGCCAGGAGAATCAAGTTCCACAACTATTTTCTCTACATTATCTGAGATACCCAGTTCCCCCTTAACCTTATCGAAATCAACTTCAGTAGGGAAATGTTCCATCCTTTTACTGCGTACTAAAAATTTAACCTTTGCAGCTGAATTATATTGCTCAAGCAATTTGCCAAATATAAGCATATCTACAACAAGCCCCTGAACAGTTCCCGGAATTACTACTATAGTTCCACCTTCTTTAACCGCATCATTTATTCTCTTTTTGAACGCCTCATAATCCGCATTAAAAACATCGTGGTCTTCAATCTCTTCTGTCCCTAATAGACTATCGAGTCTGCCTTCTTCAAACCACGAAAGTTTACAATCACTTCGAAGAAGTAGTCTAAATAACTCCTCATCATTTAATCCATCACCATGTCGTCGTATAAAATCTGATGCATTTTCTACCGCATTTTGTGCTTCCCTTTTCCATTTTTCGTACAACTTACTTAAGTCAACTCCTAATCCTTCTAATTCTTGATAGACCCTGTCTCTGATTCCCTCAAATGAGAGTGTGGAAACATCTATTTTTGATTTCAGTGCCGATAAGTACTGCTGCACCCATCCATCTACATTCCCAACATCCAATTCCCCTGCAATTTTTTTCAAAGTTCTCTCAATTGCCTTATTTTTTGAATAACCTAAGTAATTAAATTGCTCCTGGTAAAATGTTGGATCATACAGGAGAGATTCCTTAACCCTACGGGCGTATGAATTCCCAAGTAAAAGAGTAAAACCCAAGAAAATTATTAACCCTGATTTCTTCATTGATACTTTCATCTCTTTCACCTCCTGTGGATAAACAAATGTTTCATCCTATTACACAGTTTAAGACGAAGAGGATATAATTTACAAACCAAATACTAATAGAATGGAAATTAAGAAATCCACCTTTCTTGTAAAAATATATGTATGGTCTCAACTTACTTATTATTGTCTAAAATTGGCATATTGAGCTGCTCCGTATGCCCCTCCATATTGAAACTCTCCAGCCCTGAAGGAGTAAAGTGAAATTTCCAAATTAGATATCTCTGGGAAAATTACTTTTAATATATTAAGTTCTTTTCTAAGATAACTCAATATAATTTTCCCTGTTTCCCCCCTGGCTACTCCTCCAGTGATTAATACTTTATTTGGTCCTCCTAAGCCTTTATAAGACATTACAATCCCCTCTGCAAGATAGTGAGCAACTTTTTGCCAGACCTGAAGTGCCTTTTCATTTCCCTTTTCAGCCAACTCTCCTATATCTTTTGGTTCTCGCACACCTTTTAAACCCATCTGTTTAGCCAGCTTTAAAATTCCATCCCTTCCCGCATAGGCTTCAAGACATCCCTGAGCTCCACATCCGCATCTCCAAGCATCATTCGATAAATCTACCCCTATGTGGCCTCCCTCATATGGAAAATCGAAAATAAAGCCATCTATTAATTGAACAAATCCCACTCCTCTACCAAGTACAAATATCATCTGATTGCCCTTTAAGCTTCCTCCTTCAGAGATACTTTTTACCACCGCACCAAAACCCCATGCGTTGGCATCATTTAATACTTGAATTTCACCCTTCACTGTT
>CAZUSK010000088.1:0-2818 GCA_964623345.1 uncultured Candidatus Saccharibacteria bacterium | reverse complement strand
TGAGGAATTTAGTTTTAAAACACCTTCTCTACAGCAAGAAAAAGTGAGATTTTCTTTATCACAAATTTTTTTCACTTTTAAAAGAATGGCTTTTCTAAATTTTTTTGGCAAATACCAGCTATTTTGAATTTTTTCGCCTTTTTCAAAATAAAGCTTTTCCAATTTTTTAGCAATTTGAGGAAAAGCTTTTTTAAATCTCTGCCAGGAATCTCTGCGAGGCTTGAAAGTGCTTGAAATAATATGCAAACCTCCTGCTTTTTTGACTGTTTTTATAATTTTTTCTGCTTCTTTATCGTTTAAAAAAGGAAAAATAGGATCAAACCTTACTCCAACTTTAATTCCTGCCCGACAAAGTTTTTCAATTGCTTTAATTCTTTTTTCTGGTAAAGAAGCATTTGGCTCAAGTTTTTTGTAAATTTCTGGATTAAGACTTGTAATGGTAAAAGTTACCGCAACTTTTAGATTTTTTAAAATATCAAGATCCCTTAAAACCAAATCGCTTTTTGTGATAATAAGTAATCTTAAATTGTAATTTTTAAATTCTTGAAGAAATTTTCTTGTTAGTTGATAAATTCTTTCTTCAGGTAAATATGGATCAGAAGAGTTTGAAAGGGAAATTAATGAATTTTCTGGAAGATTTTTTAAATCTTTTTTTATTTTTTCAATTAAATTTTTCTTTGGACGCGGATGATAAAAGTTAGGAATATAAGTTGCATAACAATAAATACACCTGTGAGAACAACCAGTATAAGGATTTAAAGAAAATTTAGGAGGACAAGTGCAAAGAGGAGAATTCCAAGGATCAAATTTTTGAATAACCTGCATTTTCAACAAGATGGAAACCAAAAAATTAAATTATCTTTAATTTCAAATTTGCCTTTCAAAAACTTTTCAATTACCCAAATGTTTGTTTTAGAATGAGGAGTAATTTTTGAGACCTTTATAACGCTTTTTTTGTTAGCTAAAGCCAAATAGGGCAAAATTTGATCTCCCAAAAATCTATCAAGACAAGCTCTGCTCTCAAACTCTCTTAAAAATTCCAAAGCACATTCTTTACCTACTTTTTCTGCCCTTTTTCCAACTTCTCCTAAATTATCACAGCCTAAAATAGTATTTTCAAATTCACCAATAATACAAACAAAACTACCCGGAGAAAGAGTTTGATAATATTTTATGTTTTCTTCAAAAGGAAATTTCAATTTTTTAAAGATTTCTTTAACTCCCTTTAATTGTCTTTCAGCTACTCTTTTTTCTTTTAAAAAATGGGAAGCACCAGAAATTATTAAAATTCTTTTTAAATCTCCTCTTTCTGTTAAATTTAAGGGTTTTAATAAACTGGGAAAAATTTTTACTTTTACCTTTGCTCCTCCTTTGGGATAAAATCCTTTTTTTAGAACATCAATTTTAACTTTAACTCCCATTTTTTCTAATATTTTTGTAAAACAAAGGTTAAAATGGCACATTGTAGGAGAGAAAAAAGTATCTGTAGCTCCTCCATCAAAAAAAATCTCAATTGGGAAATTGGCTCTTAGAGAACCTAAAATGAGAGTTTGCAAAATTAAAGTAATTGAACCAGCGGTAGGAATTTTAATTGAAATTTTGTTTTTGATAATTTCTTTTGGAAAAAATTTAATCTCCAGAGAACCTATTTTGTCTCCTTCTAACTTCCCATTACAAAGCTCGCAAAGAGCCCTCAAACCCAAAAGATGCTGGGTTTTCAATCCAGGTTCTTTTCTTCCTTTCCTAATATTAAAAATTCGGCAAGGCTTTTTAAAAATAGTAGCCAAAGCAGTAGCGGTTCTCAAAATTTGACCTCCTCCTTCAAGATAACTTCCATCAATCTCTATCATAGACTTTGGAAAATTTTTTATTATTTTATGAAATCTTTTAAAGTTTACAAAATTAAGTAAAAAGATAAGGCTGTTGAATTAAACAAAGGAAATTTATATTTTTAATTAATGAGAAAATTTTTTGAAAGACCAAAAATACTAAAACAGGAAGATGTTCCCGAAGACCACTGGTTTAAAATCGGAAAAGAACTATATGAAAAATTAGGTGAGGTTCCTGACCCTTTACAAATCAGAGCTCAAGCTATTATTGAAGCCTTTCGTATCCCCTCTTTTCCTTATTCTTCTATTGAAAAAGGTGAAAGAGAGAAAAAAGAAAAAGAAAGAGACAAAATAATTGCTGAATATCTTACTAACAGACCTGGTGTTTGGATAGACAGAGAAAAGGGTATCATTTCTCTTGATTTTAGAGACATGTATCCAGAAGGACTACCAAGAAAATTGAAAAAGGCTCTCTCTCCAGATACATTAGAAATAATGGAAACTGAATATGAACATCTCAAAGAAATTAATCCAGAGACAGAAGACCCAGATGAAGCTGATTGTCCAATTCATTATTTCAGATTACCTGGTGGAGTTGATCTCTTCATGAAGGGGTATATTCATAATAAAATTTGGCAAGAAAGACACGGCAAATTCCTTCAAAAAATGAACAAAAAAGCCAAAGTAATTTGTATTGAAGGTCGTCATTCTATTCCCTTTGGAGAAAGTCTTGAACTCCTTTGGAGTCACCCTGACTTTCAATTTGGTCATTATGACAAACTAATGAAAGAAGCAGTTAAGGAAGGATTTAGAGGTCTTTTCACTGAAGTTGATGCCAGAGATGAGTCAAAAATTAAAATGGATAAACTTTTAGATCTTAAAACTTCTAAAGTAATTTTTCCAGATTTACCGAAAGCTTTCTTTTCAGAATTTTTTGAATTTTTAAAAACTCACCATCCCAAATTGGCTGAGGAAATTGAATCTCCTGA
>CAZUSK010000087.1:0-2851 GCA_964623345.1 uncultured Candidatus Saccharibacteria bacterium | reverse complement strand
AATATGTTGAGTTTTAAATAGTTTTAAATAATTTATATTCAGTGATTGTTGCCAGTAAATTTTATTTGCTATAAACTGCATGGGGGCAATTAAAGTGAGAGGTAATTTGTTCAGTAGTTATTTTCTCGAAGAAGGAATAAAGAATAACGAGGATTGGAAAAGATGTTCAAGTGAGGAGCTGAGAGGGATTTATTATAAAGCAAAAGGCGTTTTCACTGAATTTATAAAAAGAAAAGAACCTGATGAGGCGGATACAGAGGACGGTTTAATAAGCCCTTTAATAGAACTTCTGGGATTTCAATGGTCAAGGCAGAAATCTCCTTCCACAAAAGGCAGGCAGGATGTTCCGGATTTTGTTCTCTTTCCCGATGAAAGAGCGAAGGAAGAGTTTGACCAGTCTCCGAGGGACAACAAACCTTGGGATAAAGCGATTTGTATTCTTGAAGCCAAAAAGTGGCGAAGGTATTTAGATAGGGGAGATAGGACTGATCCTTTGGATCCTTACATACCATCAAACCAAATTCTTAGGTACCTTTCTGTAGCAGAACCTGCATCAAATGGACATATACTGTGGGGAATTCTGACAAATGGCGAACTCTGGAGATTATATTACCAAAAAGCATCTTCAAGAGCAGAAGGTTATGTTGAATTTAATCTGTCCGAAATTTTTAAGGGACCAAATCTTTTTGAGAACGAACTCCAGAAAATTGAGGAATTTAAACTCTTTTACCTGCTTCTAAGAAAAGAAGCGTTTATACCTACAGAATGGAGACCACATAAATCTTTCCTTGAAATCGCATTAGATGAGGGCAGGCGGTGGGAAGAAAAAGTAGCAGAAGACCTAAAGGAAAAAATATTTGACGAAGTTTTCCCGGATATTGCCCGGGGCTTTCTGGAAAATGCTAAAAGAGAAGGTAGGGGTATTGATAGTAAACTCCTAAAGGAGATTTACGATAATACATTGGTCCTTCTGTATCGGCTGTTATTTATTTTGTATGCCGAAGATAGAGACCTATTGCCGGTAAGAAGTGAAGGGTATAAAAATTATTCCCTCAGCCAAATTCGGGATGAAATAGCGAGAAAGATAGATAGAAACGAGACTTTAAGTGAAACTGGAGCATTTTATTGGTCAAGAATCAAAAATCTCTTTAGAATTATTAATAACGGGGATAAGAGTTTGAATGTTCCTTTATATAACGGTGGACTATTTGACCCTAAAAAGCATCCATTCCTTGAAAACTACTCGGTCTCAGATAAGTTCCTCTTGCCAGCGCTTGATAAGTTAAGCAGAGATTACAAACAAAATCCGCCTAAAAGGATAAATTACAGAGACCTTTCAGTCAGACAACTGGGGAGTATCTATGAAGGGTTATTAGAGTTTAAACTGGAAATCGCCAAAACTGACCTTGGTATCAAAAAAGAGAAGGGAAAAGAAATTTATTATCCGGTTGAAAATCCCGAAAAGGCGAAAATTAAAAAGGGAGAATTATATCTCACGAATGATAAATCTGAGAGAAAATCCACTGGTTCTTATTATACACCTGATTACATTGTTCAATATATTGTTAAGAATACCATTGAGCCCCTCATCCAGGAAAAACTGTATGAATTCAAAAAGGCAATTAAGGACTTGAGGGCACTAAGAGGAAGAACAAAGGAATGGAAAAATATTAAATTAAAAAAGCACGACCCCGCTGAAGCAATATTAAAACTCAAAATATTAGACCCCGCTATGGGGAGTGGACATTTTCTGGTGGGAGCAGTTGACTATCTATCCGACAAAATTCTTGAGGTATTGGCGGAAACCTCCAATAAATGCTATTTCGGAAAAGAAACCTATCGTAGCCCTTTACTGGATAAGTTAGAAAGTGTAAGACAAAAAATTTTAGAAAAGGGTCGAAAAGAGGGTTATATAATTGACGAAACTAAACTTGAAGACAAAAATTTGATCAGAAGAATTATTCTAAAGCGGTGCATCTATGGGGTTGATTTAAATCCTCTCGCCGTTGAACTCGCAAAGGTTTCTCTGTGGCTTCATACTTTCACCGTGGGTGCGCCCCTATCGTTTCTGGACCACCATCTAAAGTGTGGAAATTCCTTGATTGGCGCAGACCCCGAGGACTTTGACGCCAGCCTTAAAAGCAACCTTTTCGGCTCCCGATATGAAGGAATCAAAGCCGCTGTGGGTATGGTCAAAAGAATTCAGGAACTCAGCGACGCCGAAATCTCAGAGGTTGAGGAAAGTGCTAAAATCTATGAGGATGTCGTAAAACACCTTGAACCATATAAAAAACTGTTGGATGTCTATACCGCCGATTTCTTTTTAAAGCCAAAAAAGAGAGCCGAACTCAAAAACTACATATCCCCACTGACGCTACTTGACGGCACCATGGGAGACCCTCTTGAAGTTATCAATGGGAAAATAGAACTCCCGGAGGATAAAAAGTTGCTTATAGACAGGGCGCTGGAATTAGCCGAGAGAAAAAGATTTTTCCACTGGAAACTGGAATTCCCCGAGGTCTGGTACGGCACCCAGAACGGCGGCTTTGATGTGGTGATCGGAAATCCACCGTATGTAGAGTTTAAACGCTTAGATAAAGAAACAAAAGATATACTTAGTAAGCTATATAAGACTGCGGTGAGGAAATACGATTTGTATGTCCCCTTTATAGAAAGGGGTATAAATTTGCTCTCTACTGGAGGTTATTTATCTTTTATATGCCCTCAAATGTTTTATAAAAGAGATTACGGTATTGAACTAAGAAAATTTTTAGTTAAAAACTGTAAGAACATTAAAATTATTGATTTTGGTTCTCTCCAAATCTTTGAAGGAATTATAAATTATGTAGCA
>CAZUSK010000086.1:0-2870 GCA_964623345.1 uncultured Candidatus Saccharibacteria bacterium | reverse complement strand
TTATCTTTACAAAAACCCATCTTGGTTCAACAAGTATAGGTTCAACATCAACTATTTTCATTTTTCACCTCCATATATAAAAACTTTATTAAACTCAATTATCCTTCCTTCCACATCAACTTTCTCTTTCTTCAGTTCCTCTATAAACAAATTTGGGTCAGCTGTATTTTCCTTAAACATTCCATAATGCATTGGTATGACAATTTTTGGTTTTATCTCCTTTGTTAATTTAACTGCTTCTTTATAGTTCATATTTCCCCATTTCCCATTTATGCATACAAACATTATATCTGGATTGAATTTTTTTACTTCAAACAATTTTTCATCAAACTCAGTATCACCAGTTATATAGATTTTTATCCTGTCAAAGATTAAAACATATCCAATACTATCTTCCTTATGTTTTGAAAATGTCGCAATTATCTTTATACCAAAGAATAATTTTTCCTCCCCTCTTTTTATCTCATAAATTTTGTTTTCAGAAATACCGCATTCTTTATAAATTTTACATACTGATGGAGGGCCAATATAAACTTTAATATCCTTCATTTTTCTTATTGTTTCTGGATCTGCATGGTCTAAATCATCATGTGTACATAAAAGTATATCTGCTTTTACATCCTCTGGTTTATAAGGAATTTCAACAATTCTTTGCAATCGGTGTTTTTCTCCAACAATATTTGATAAATAAGGATCAATTACAACAATTTTCCCGTTATGCTCTTTAAATATAAAACCTCCCTGCCCTATCCACCATACTCCAATCTCTCCTTTGTTAATTCTTTTCTCTAATATTTCCTTCATTCTAATGCCTCAAAATAATCACCTTTTTTACCTTCATTTACCCACTTTATAAGTCTTGATATGGGAAACTTCTCTTCAAATCCAACAAATTCCCTTATCTTTTCACTTTTAAATAAACTTGCATACTCATTTTCAGAATAAAATTTCTCATCGTATTTAACTTCAGGAAAAAATTTCTTTATTAAATCAACTGTTTTAATTTTCCAGGATAAAGAATGGTCTTTTGCAACAAGGTTAAATGTATGGCAGCCTTCAAAATCTTTATCAATCTAAAGTTTTATTGCATAAGCAACATCTCTAACATCTATGTATTGAAAAAGCCCATCTGGTCTTCCGTCTTTTATAAAGCTTTCTAAATCAAATCCTCTCCTTAATGTTAATCCTTCCCTTAAAATTACAGCTGGTATATTTTTCATTCTGCAGAAATTTTCAACAAGTTTTTCTGCCATAAATTTTGTTATCCCATAAGGAGATGAAGGTTTTTCTGGATGCTCTTCATCAATAGGGAAGTATTCAGGGACAACACCCTGATAATAAAGCCCATAAACATGAACTGTGCTTGTAAATATAAATTTTTTAACCTTAAATTTTTCTGCTCCCTCAAGTAAATTTGCTGTTCCAAGAATATTAACTTCTATTGCTTCTTTATACGAAACTGTATCTGGATCTTTTGCCCCTTTTGCTGCAAGATGAACTATAACATCTACTCCTTCAACAACTTTTTCCACTTCCTCCTTATTTCTTACATCACATTTCATAAATTCATAAGGTATTTCATCTTCTGGCTCTCTCCAATGTGTAATTCTTAAATCATAAAATCTATTTAAAACAGGAGAAATGCCAAGTCCAACATAGCCAAGTCCACCAGTTATCAAAACCTTCATTTAGCTCCTTTGATTTTTTCAACAAATTCCTTAGCCAGATTCTTAATAGCTTCAAAATTTTTCTCTTTTAAAAATTCCTTCTTTACAAGCTGGCTCCCAACAGCAACAGCAGAAGCACCTGCTTTTATAAAATCTGAAACATTATCAATATTAACGCCACCCACAGGAATTAAATTTACCTGAGGCAAAGGTGCTTTAATTGCTTTTATATAAGAAGGCCCACCAACTGAAGCAGGGAATACTTTAACAAAATCAGCTCCTGCCTCCCAGGCATTAATTATTTCTGTTGGAGTAAACGCTCCTGGTATGACAACTTTTGAATATCTTTTACACATCTTTATAACATCAAAATTTAAAGTGGGTGTTACGATAAACTCAGCTCCTGAAAGAATTGAAAGTCTTGCTGTTTCAGGATCAAGGACAGAGCCAACGCCAATTATTACATCTTCCATTTCCCCACAAAACTCCTCTATAGCCTTTAAAGCCCCGGGTGTTGTCATTGTTACTTCAATAAATTTTATTCCGCCTTCTTTTAATGCCTTAGCCACATTTAAGAGTTCTTCAGAACTTTCTGCTCTTATAATTGATATAATTTTTGTTTCATTAAGCAAATTTATAATTTTCTCCTTCATCTTTTAATCCTTGCACCTCCTTTCTTTATTAAATCTTCCACTTCCTGGTATGTTACCCAGTTCACATCAGTTGGTATTGTCTGTTTCAATGCGGAAAAAGCAACTGCAAATTCTATTGCTTCTTTATAATCTTTCTTATTTATAAAAGAGTAAATTAAACCTGCAGTAAAAGAATCTCCTCCTCCAAGTCTGTCCACAATTTCTATTTCATAACTCTTTGAAAGATAAAAATTCCCATCAGCATATAATAATCCACTCCACCTATTTCTCAAAACAGATATGCTTTCCCTCAATGAAACTCCAACATATTTGAATTTATACTTTTTCACCATTTCATTTATTATCTCTTTATACATTTCCTTATCAATTTCTGCAAAATCTCCCCTTTTTGCCTTCTCAACTTTTATTCCAAGAACTTTCTCTGCATCTTCTTCATTTCCGAGGCAGAAATCCACATATTCTATGAATCTTTCAGTTGTTTTCTTTGCATCTTCCGGACTCCAGAGTTTGCTTCTATAATTCAAATCATAACTTACAGTAAGACCTTTTT
>CAZUSK010000085.1:0-2891 GCA_964623345.1 uncultured Candidatus Saccharibacteria bacterium | reverse complement strand
CGAACCATGCCCGCTCAGGCCTCGGATGCTCCATAAAAATTACTTTCTTCGCTTTTTTCTTTATAGAATTAATTCGCAGCATTGCTGGCCTTTGTCAACACTTGTCCCGCTTTCTACGGGCTCCATAAAAATTACTTTCCTTGTTTATAATATGCTTTCAAAAGATGAGGTAAAACATGTAGCAAATTTAGCTAGAATAAAGCTATCGGAGGAGGAACTTCAAAAAATGCAAGGAGAACTTGTGAAGATTTTAGATTATATAGAAAAACTTAAAGAATTAGATGTGGAAAGTTTAGAGCCAACCACCCATTCTGTTTTGCTAAAAAATGTATTTCGTGAGGATAAACCTGAGGAAAAATCAAAAGAAGAGGGAAAAAAATTAATTCAACTTGCTCCTCAAAAAGAGGATAGATTTATTAAAATAAAATCGGTATTCAAATAAATGGAGATTTACAATCTCTCAATTAAAGAAATTCATAAAGGGTTAATTCAAAAAGAATTTTCTGCAAGAGAAGTTATAGAAGGGTTTTTAGAGAGAATTTATCGCTTAAACCCAGAGGTAAACGCCTACCTTGAGATATTTGAAAAAGAAGCAATTGAAAAAGCAAAAGAGGTGGATGAGGTAATTTTGGCCGGCAAGAAACTACCTCTTCTTGCGGGTATACCTTGTGCCATCAAAGACAATATTTTAGTAGAAGGAAAAAGGTGCACCGCGGGTTCAAAAATACTTGAGAATTACATTGCTGCTTATGATGCAACAGTAGTTAAGAAACTTAAAAATCAAAAAGCCATTATACTTGGAAAGACAAATTTAGATGAGTTTGCTATGGGGTCATCCGGTGAACATTCTGCGTTTGGAGCCACTAAAAATCCTTTGAACTTGGAATATGTTCCCGGTGGTTCTTCTTCTGGCTCAGCTTGTGCGGTTGCTGCTAGAATGTGCGCTTTTGCTTTAGGATCAGATACTGGAGGGTCTGTTAGGCAACCAGCGTCCTTTTGCGGAATTGTAGGTTTAAAACCAACATATGGAGCAGTATCCCGTTTTGGATTGATTGCTATGGCATCTTCTTTAGATCAAATAGGGCCACTTGCCAAAAATGTTGAAGATGTAGAAATCGTCTTTGAGGCAATTAAAGGGAAGGATGAAAAAGATTCTACAAGTTGTGAATTTAAAAAGCAAGAAGAAAGCGAACCAAAAAAGGTAAAGATTGGTATTCCCAAAGAATGTTTTGGAGAGGGCATACAGAAAGAAGTAGTTGAGGGTTTGAAAGATGTTGTTAAAATTCTTGAACAAGAAAAAATTCATATTGAGGAGATAAACATACCATCTCTTAAATATGGAGTTGCTTGCTATTATATAGTTATGCCATCTGAGGTTTCAAGCAATTTAGCTAGATACGATGGAATTAAATATGGAAAGTCAATATTACACGAACCAGAAACAAAAAAACAAGATCTGATAGATATGTATTTTGAAACAAGAGGAAAATTTTTTGGCAAAGAGGTGAAAAGAAGAATTATGCTGGGTACCTATTGTTTATCTAGCGGTTATTATGATGCTTATTATTTAAGAGCTCAAAAAGTGAGGACGAAAATTGCATTAGATTTTAAAGAAGCTTTCAAAAAAGTAGATCTTATTTTAACTCCTACCTCTCCCACATTACCTTTCAAATTAGGTGAAAGATTAGAAGATCCTCTTTCAATGTATATGGCAGATTTTTTAACAGTACCTGCTAATCTCGCAGGTCTTCCAGCCATATCCTTGCCATACAAAAAGATTAATAATCTCCCCTTTGGTATCCAACTTATTGCACCCGCCTTTTGCGAGAAAAGATTATTTAATTTTGGTAAATTTTTTGAACAAATATGTTAAATTCCGATGACATTTTAGAGATACTTCTTGCTCCAAAATTACCTGGTTGGGTAATAGCAATTAAAATATTTTTAATTATCTTGTCCCTCTTGTTGCTTGCGACAATTGTATATTTTGCTATTTTTACAGATTATCTTTATTATAGATTTTTCGAATCAATGGAAGATTGGTATAATTTTAAAGCGAAGAAGAAAATAAAGAAAGAACACTCAAAAGGCTTAAAGAAGTTAAAACAACCTATCTTAGAGATTAAGAAGCCAACAACTTCTTTTGAATTAATCAAGGAGTCACCTTGGGAAAGAATCTTTTCTAAATTAAAAGAGAAAAGAGAAATGGGTTGGCAGATTGCGTTAATTGATGCTGATAAGTTGGTAAATCAAAAATTAGAGGACTTAAAAATAGAAGGGCGAAATTTAACAGAGAAAATTGAAAAACTCCCAAAAGATTTCTTGCCAAATTTAGAGGAGTTAAAACAAGCAAGAAAGCTTGTAGAACAAGCGTTAAGCGAAGAAAAAAAACTTTCAAAAGATGAAATAGAACGAGCCATAAAAATATACAAAGAAGTTTACGAATATCTTTCCAAGAAGACTTGATTTAAACGATAAGTTAATGTATAAATTATTTATAGCGGGGTGGACCAGTAGTAGGTCGCGGGTCTCATAAGCCCGAGGCGCAGGTGCAATTCCTGCCCCCGCAACGCCGGCGTAGCTCAGTGGTTAGAGCGGCCCCCCACAAAATCTCTGGCTGCGTAGCTCAGTGGTTAGAGCGGACGCTTCATAAGCGTTAGGTCGGAGGTTCGAATCCTCCCGCAGCCAATTTATTTGTGGGGGGTAGGTCGGAGGTTCGAATCCTCCCGCCGGCATAAAATGGTGGCCTTGGTGTAATGGTAGCACAAGGGCCTGTGGAGCCCTTAGTGGCGGTTCGAATCCGCTAGGCCACCCCAGCCCCCATAGCTCAACAGGATAGAGCACGGGCCTTCTAAGCCTGGGATCCAGGTTCGAGTCCTGGTGGGGGCACA
>CAZUSK010000084.1:0-2908 GCA_964623345.1 uncultured Candidatus Saccharibacteria bacterium | reverse complement strand
ACTATTTTCAACCCTTATTGATTGGAAAAACCCTTATTTTTCAAGGTTCCCTTGAGGCTTTGACCGAGCGTTTTGGCAGGATAAGTGCTGAATTGTCGGAACAACTTAAATGTATAGATTCACGTGAAAGGTTAAAAGACTTGCTTCGCCGGGCACTTCAGGCAAAAAGCCTCAATGAATTTGAGGACGGATTATAGGATTTCAGGTTTATAGCTTTTGCGGAACATAGGCGACAGGCAGGCCGGGTACCTAAAAAAGGCTGTAAGAAATAGATGGTGTTTCAGGATATGAAAATCTTGATGTTAAACTATGAATTTCCTCCCATGGGCGGCGGTGCCGGCAATGCTACTGATAATACATCAAAAAACCTGGCTTTGACCGGACATGATGTTACGGTATTAACCTCAAGGTACGGTAAGCAGCCTCCTTTTGAAGTGAAAAACGGGGTAAAGATATACAGGGTCTTTAGCTTGAGAAACAGTATTCATGATTGCGGATTCAAAGGGGCCTATACGTATCTTTTTTTTGCGGCTGTTAAACTTATGGAAATGAACAGGACTCAAAGTTTCGATATTCTCCATTTTTTTTTCAGCCTTCCGACCGGACTATTGTCATTGCTTCCATGGGCATTCAAAAATACGCCTTATATCGTTTCATTAAGAGGTTCAGATGTACCGTATTATGATATTTACAACAAAAAAGTGCATCTGTTTAACCTTATTTTAAAGCCGGTTAACAGATATATCTGGGGAAAAGCCAAAGAGGCTGTCGCCTTAAGCAGGGGACTTAAGACAACGGCTTTGAGAACCGCTTCCAAACAATCCTTTGAAGTTATTCCAAATGGTGTTGAAACTGATCTTTTTAAACCATCTTTTAAACCAGGGCATTGTAAAAAACATTCAGCAAAGCAACTCCGGTTGATAACGGTTTCAAGGTTAATAAACCGTAAAGGCATTGATCATATCTTAGAAGCATTGGCTGAATTAAATGACAAAGATGTCGAGCTTCTTATCGTAGGAACCGGAAGCTATGAAAATTCCCTGAAGAAAATGTGCAGTGAACTGAAACTCAATGATTTTGTTACATTCTATGGCTACTGCCCGCGGGAGAAATTATTCAAACTGTATAACAAGGCGGATGTGTTCATACTTCCGTCATTGGCGGAATCTTTCGGTCTGGTATTTGCTGAAGCTATGGCTTGTGGCCTGCCGGTTATCGGGGGCAGGACAGGCGGGGTTCCTGATTTGGTAAAAGAAGAAAACGGCATATTGGTTGAGCCGGGAAATATCAGGGAAATAAAAAATGCTGTTGTTAAAATGAAACAGAAACAAAAGATGAGAGTCAGTATGGGAGAAGCTAACAGGAAAAGGGTTTTAGAGCATTATAGCTGGGAAAGTGTCTCGAATCTGTATTTTGAACTTTACGGGAAGGTATAAATTCAGTTTATATTTCTATTACTGGTAAAGAAACCTCTTATTATGATTACTATAAAACGTAAAAGTACAATGTTAAGGTCATTTTATTTTTTAACATATTTTGCTGTAATAACAATTTGTGCCGGCATTGTCGCATGTAAAAATAAGGAGGCAAATATAAATAATAGGGTAGTTGATGAAACAGATAAATGGGTTAAACATGAAATTGCAACTTATATCAAACGTGGTAATGGAAGCATGGCGATTGTCGATATGAACCGGGATGGGGAAACCGATGTAGTAATTTGTTTAGGAAAAAGAAATACACCTCAACTTTCTGATGGTATATGGTGGTTTGAAGCGCCGGACTGGAAATGCAGACGTATTTCCGATCCTTCTTTACCGATCAGGTGGAGTTTATCATTAACTGCAGGTGATGTAGATAATGACGGAGACTTGGATATTGTAGCATTATCATTTGATAACAGTAATGTTTATTTAGCTGTTAACCCTTTGGCACAAGGCGGTAATATAAGAAATACGTGGGAAACCGAAATAATTTTAAAATCACACGGTATACACAGGGATGGAGAACGGGTTGAATTGTCCGATATTGATGGCGATGGATATAATGACGTTATTTTTCTCAGAGGATCGCCTAAGGAAGTTCATGTTCTGTATAATCCCGAGGGAAAAGTTTCAAATGAATGGCAGGATGAAATCATCGGCATTCACGGCGGCAGCGATGCCCATGATGTAATGACAGCGGATATAGATCTGGACGGTGATTTAGATATTATAGCTGCAAGCGGTGATCAAACCTGGAAAGGCAAGGTATACTGGTATGAGCATCCGGATGGATGCAAACGTAAGGGAAATTGGACGCGGCACAAAGTAAGTTCATCAAACGCCAATTACGGAGGTCTTCAAATAGATGATGTTAATCAGGACGGCAGGCTCGATATTCTTGTAACCGAAGCACATGGAACCCCTGGCAAAGTGATGTGGTTCAAAAATCCAAAGCCGTCAGATACTAAATGGATATGTAATATAATTGGTTCCCAGAATTTTCCCCATGCAGGTCTTTTGCTTGATGTTGACGGCGATGGAAAAAATGAATATTGGGTGCCGGATTCATCCCATGCCTTGAAAGGTCAATTTGGATATCGCACAGGGGGGATTGTTTATTATAAACTTATAAATGGAAAAGATAATGAGTGGGCAAAACATGTGGTTGCACTGCCGCCTGTAGTTGGACGGCAATGCAGAGCAGTGGACATGGATGGGGATGGAGATATGGATGTTGTGTCTACGGCAGATAATATGCCTTCAAGTAATTCTTTGGTTTGGTGGGAAAATAGAAATAATAATATCCGAAATCAACTTAAGTAACTTCATGTTTTTATTTCAATAACTTTAATTAAGTTTCATGAATCAATAATACAACCAAGCAGGAGATAATGTTGATGAAAATATTTATTGATGCACGCATG
>CAZUSK010000083.1:0-2927 GCA_964623345.1 uncultured Candidatus Saccharibacteria bacterium | reverse complement strand
GGGAGGATTTTTTTTAAGTTTTTATTTTACATTTCTTTTTTCTCTTTATATTTTTTTCTTATCTTTCTATTTATTTTTAGTTCTAACAAATAGTGCTATCTTAGCTTTCCGAGAAAAAGTAAATTTGGTAAATAAAATTAAGTTGTTTTTTCTTGTCAGTTCAGGTATAATTTTAACACATCTTTTTTATGGAATTTACTTTATAAAAGGTTTATTAATGCAGAAAATGTCTGAGGAATGAAAGTCTTTATTTGTTTTCCTCCCCTTAATTGTCAAAAAGGCTTTCCTACATTAGGTCAAAACAGGCAATTTCAATATTTTAAAGAACCTACCTATATTTATCCTGTTGTTCCTGCTACTGCAGCTACTCTTCTTAAAAAAAATGGTTTTTATGTAAAATGGATTGACTGTATTGCAGAAAATATCAATTATTCTCAATTTTTGGAAATAATAAAAGAGGAAAAGCCAGATTTAATTGCTTTTGAGGCAAAAACCCCTGTAATTAAACAAGAATGGCAGATTATAAATGATTTAAAAAAAATAGCCAGGGACAATAATTGGAATTTGATAACTGTTTTATTTGGTGACCATGTTACTGCTTTACCCCAAGAATCTTTTGCAAATTCAGATGTAGATTTTGTTTTAACAGGTGGAGATTACGATTTTCTCCTTTTAAATCTTTGTAATACTGTTAGAGAGTCTAAAGATTTTACTAATTTAGAGACAGGGATTTGGTTTAGAGAAGATGGAAAAATCAAAAATACAGGAAAGTTCAAGTTGAATCATAATTTGGATAGTCTTCCTTTTATAGATAGAGAACTTACTAAATGGTGGCTTTATGCTTATAAGAATGGAAATTATCGACGCACCCCGGGAACGTATATTATGAGTGGTAGAGACTGCTGGCACAGAAAAGAAGGAGGTTGCAAATTTTGTTCTTGGACTACTCTTTATCCCAGCTGGAGAACAAGGAAAGTAGATAATGTTTTAAATGAGATTGAATATTTAGTAAGTAATTATCCAGTAAAAGAGATTATGGATGATACAGGAACTTTTCCTGCAGGAGATTGGCTTATAGATTTTTGCCAAGGGATGATTAAAAGAGGTCTGAATAAAAGAGTTAATCTTGATTGTAATATGCGGTTTGGGGCAGTGGATTACCAGGGATATAAATTGATGCAAAAAGCAGGATTTAGATTTCTTTTATTTGGTTTAGAGTCAGCAAATCAGAAGACTCTGGATAGAATAAATAAGAATTTAAAGGTAGAGACAATTATAGAATCTTGTAAATTGGCAAGACAGGCAGGCCTTTATCCTCATATAACCATAATGTTTGGCTACCCATGGGAGAGTTTCGAGGATGCTAAAAAAACACTGGAACTGGGTAAATGGCTTTTAAAAAAAGACTATGCTTACACAATGCAGGCAACAATTGTAATTCCCTATCCCGGCACACCTTTATTTGAAGAATGTAAAGAAAAGAATCTACTTTCTACCCTGGATTGGGACCTTTACGATATGAAAGTACCAGTAATGAGATTAAATTTTCCTCCTGAAAAACTTCTTAAATTAGTCCAGAGTATGTATTCAGTAAGTTTCTCTCCAGAATTTATCTTAAGAAAGCTTTTAAGTATAAAAGATTTTGATGATATAAGATACTTTAGGCGTGCATTCTTGAAAGTAATAGGGCACATTGTTGACTTTAAGAAAAATAACTGAGAAATAGAGTGTTAAAAATCTCTCCATCTGTTATTTGTTATTTTTAGAGATGATTGCAAAACTTAAAAATATCTTTAGAGACGAATTAATCTTTGATACTACAATTGTATTTATAGGTACCTCCCTGGGAGGATTTTTTAATCTTTTGTATCATTTAATTTCTGTTAGATTACTTTCTCCCCAGGATTACGGCACCTTCAACGCTTTAATTTCTTTTATAATGTTTACTTCAATTGCGGTATCTCCTTTGAGCCCCACACTTGTGAGGTTTTTTACTGAATATATAACCAAGAAAGATTATTCTACTTTTTTTTCTGTTCTTGAAAAAATCATTGTAAGGTTGTTTATAATTGCTATTATGATATTTGTTGCTATTTTTATTTTTGCAAGAGTTATTGCTGATTTTTTGAATTCTTCCTCCGTTTATATAGTCTTGTGTGGAGGGATAATTAGTTTATCTTTGCTCTCTATAATTTGGCCTGTTCTTTTTCAGAGTTTTCAGAAATTTAAAACTTATTCTTTTCTGGGGATTACTTCTTCCCTGAGTAAATTGATAATAGGTGCGCTCTTAATATATGCAGGTTTTAAAGTTAAGGGAGCTCTTGTAGGATTTATAGTAGCTCCCGTAATTATTTTTGTGCTATCTTTGCCATTTTTTTTCAAAGCTATTTTACCTCTAAAGGCTACTGTTTCCGGGCATAATACCCAGGTGGTTTCTCTTCTCCCTATATACCGTTACTTTTTGCCTGTATCTTTATCTTTGGTTTCCTTTACAATTTTAACGAATGTCGATGTAATTTTAGTTAAACATTTCTTTTCACCACTCTCCGCAGGCTACTATTCTATTGCTCAAATGATAGGTAAGATTTTTTTATTTTTACCTTCCTCTCTAGCAATAGTGATGTTTCCTAAAAGTACCGCTGCTTATGTGAAGAATACCCAATCTCACACGATTTTACACAAGTCTTTATTAGTAGCTAGTGTGATTTGTGGAATAGGGGTATTTTTTTGTTTTCTATTTCCTGGACCTATATTGAATATTTTAACCTCGCAGGTTAATCCTGTAAGTAAAAAATTGGTGGGATTATTTTCTCTATCAATGAGTTTCTATGCACTCCTCTGGATTATTCTTAATTTTTTACTGGCTACGCACAATGTTAAATTTTCTCTTTTTCTTTTTGTGATTTCTCTTGTAGAGACTCTCGTCA
>CAZUSK010000082.1:0-2935 GCA_964623345.1 uncultured Candidatus Saccharibacteria bacterium | reverse complement strand
ATGCGGATAACTCTCCAGAAGGGGAGGTTTTTAGCACCTCAGAGGCAGCAGGCAGTGACGAATTTCACGTCTACTCCGGCTACTATCAGGAAGACAGACACTTCATAGACTGCATCAAACAGGACACGCTGCCAGAGACTCACTTTGGCGATGCGGTGAAGACTATGGAACTGGTGGAGCGAATCTACCAGGAAGTGTTGTGAGTTACAGTCCGATAGCCCAGGCAGTGAAAATAGCGAAAAGAATTGGCATATGATCTAAGAGCGAGAAGGTTTACTATCACGGTACCAGCTCCTAAAAAGGGTGAGGCTCTTTCTACTAAGGTGTTTCGTATTCGTAAAGAAAAAAGACGGCTGATGAGGAGAGACTAAGAGCGTGCTGCAAAGGTCGAAAATTAAGATTTTCGTTTACAGAGAATATGCGGAAATACAGTGGCTTGTGAAGTTCATTTCATCGATGGGCAGATGAGTCTGATATTTTGAAAGTTATTGAGAAAGGTGACCGTGTGTTTGTGAAGATTCAATCTGGCGAGCAAAGAGTGCCACCCCTTGACCAGCGATTGCATCGACTATCAGGTAAGCTGGAAAGGTGCAAAAGACCTCAATTTGCTCGCCGGGGGAAAGATCAAGTTACGGTTCGGAATTAAGAACGCACATCTTTATTCTTTCCGGGTACGATAGGAGTCTGACATGAAAAAATGTGAAGGAAAAACTGGCGGCGATCCTGCGCTGCGGATTTTTGTCAATTGTTGCCGCTGGAGCGGGAGGACGACTTTGGCTACCGTCGGCTTATCCGTTATGCCAGAACGCATAAAGATTTGATTATTCCTCCCTCATATGGGTGGAGTAACTTATGAATCGCAGGCTAAAGCTTATACTTTTACGGCCAGAAAAATAGAGCGGTTTTTCAACAAAATAGAGTTCTACAAAATACGTAATTTACATCTTAAATGAATAGTAGCTTAAATGAATGGTAGCCGCAACCTTTAGGTTGCGTAAGGCACTACCAGTTTTTGTATTTTGCAGAAGTCTTTTTCGACAAAAGAAAAAGGAGGTGTAATTTATGGACTTAAAAGGTAAAAAAGCGTTGGTTACCGGTGCCAGTCGTGGTATTGGCAAAGCAACGGCTATAGCTTTGGCTCAGGAGGGGACGGATGTTGCAATCAATTATCTGAGTAATGCACAATTGGCTTCAGAGGTGGCGGAGCAAATCGAAGCAATGGGCAGTAAAACCCTGGTGCTACAAGCCGATGTTGGTGATCCTCAGCAGGTGGAGGCCATGTTCCGCAGCATCCAGCAACAATGGGGTGGAGTGGATGTATTGGTTAACAATGCCGGTGGCCGCTGCGACGGCCCACTCCTGGAACTTGACGAGTCCGCTTGGCAGCGGGCGCTTGAGATTCACCTTCTCGGAACAGTCCGTTGCTGCCGCTTAGCCTTGCCAGCTATGATTGAGAGAGGAGAAGGGGCAATTGTCAATATAGGTTCGGTGGCTGGATTGCGCGGTGTAAAGGGGATTGCAGCCTATGCTACGGTCAAAGCGGCGGTGATGCACCTAACCCGCTGTTTGGCTATGGAAGTTAGCCAACATAACGTGCGGGTCAACTGTGTAGCGCCGGGGATTATTGACACCGATTTTCACGCGGTCACCCCAGCCGAGGCTAAAAAGCATGCCATAGATAATCGCATTATGTTGCATCGGCTGGGCAAGCCCGAAGAAGTGGCCCAAACAGTTGTTTTTTTGGTGAAAAATGATTATATTACCGGTGAGGTGTTAATGGTCGATGGGGGATTGACCATGCGAATAGCCTGAGCGTGAGTAGTACTCTATTTATTTTTGTGGGAGAGCTCTCCAGAGCTCGATTTTTATCGACGTCTGGAGACGTCTCCCACATTTTATTAACTTACTCAGAAATGAAGCAAAAGAGGAGACTTTTGAGGATGACCCCTAAACAACGGGCAGTAGCTGCTTTGGAACTGCGGCAACCAGATATGGTTCCTACATTTGAACTGGAATTCCAGCTCGAAGAGGAGATGTTTGGCAAAGCGTTTCTACGACAAGAAGATTTGAGGGGCCTTTCAGCCTCGCAAAAGGAATATCGTCTGAAGGCAAATGCTGAATATATGGTGCATGTGTTTTCACAGTTGGAGTATTCCATTATTCCGGTGCACTATCTGGAATTGGAAGATGCACTGCAAACCGTACGCTACTTAAGAGAACTGATAGACGATGAATACATGCTTTGTGCACATGGCGATGGCACCTATAGTATTCCTTCTGGCCATGACATGGTGGAGTATTCCTGTTGGTTTTTTGAACATCCAGATGAAGCACATGCTAAAGCTCGCCAGATGGTAGAAGATGCTCTGGAACGAAACCGTAAATATGTGGATGCTGGGTTGGATTGCTTCATATTCTGCGCCGATTATTGTTTTAATGACGGACCGTTTTTCTCTCCAAAGATGTTTGCCGAATTTGTGCAACCATATCTGGCGGACTTGGTAGCCAGGACTAAAGAACTTGGGGCCTATGTGATCAAACACACTGATGGTAATATCATGCCTATTTTGGATCAACTGGTAGCCTGCGAACCACATGCCTTACATTCGCTGGATCCTATGGCTGGGGTGGACATCGCTGAGGTGAAGCGATTGGTAGGAGACAAGGTTTGTCTCTGTGGCAACGTCAATTGTGCTTTAATGCAGACGGGTACTGATGAAGAGGTGATTGCCAGCGCCGAATATGCCTTGAAACACGGCAAACCCGGTGGAGGATATATTTTTTGTACCAGCAATGTTCCCTTCAAAGGTCTTCCGCCGGAGCGCTATCAGTTGATTCTTGATATTTGGAAGAAGCATCGAGAGTATTAGTTTTTGCCATGGCAGGGCATAAATACTATGGGGTAACTTGATCATAAGAGATTCTTCGGCTGCGC
>CAZUSK010000081.1:0-3024 GCA_964623345.1 uncultured Candidatus Saccharibacteria bacterium | reverse complement strand
ATAGATTTTCACAGTTAGCAAAACTATTTCCAAAAGTGCTGCCCCTCCTGAACGACCAACATTTGCGGATATATCTGCATATACATTAGCGTGTTTTCTCATTAACATAGCAGCTTCAAGGTACCAAGGGCGCCCAATGTGGGCCAAAATGATGCGTAATTTGGGATACCGAGCGGCGACCTCGTCTACAAAGATTGGTCTAGAAAAATGGTCTGTGTGACTTGGTAAACTAGCTCCAGTGTGGAACAAGATAGGAATTTTTTTCTCACAAGCATACTCATAAATTTCAAATAATTTACAATCATTGGGGTAGAAGGATTGAAGGGTGGGATGTAGCTTAACACCCTTAAGTTTTAGATCTTCTATAGCATATCTTAGCATTTCAAGTGAGCCCCTTGCCTCGTGCGGGTTTAGAACAGCAAACCCTATCAGCCGTTCTGGAGCAGCGCTAACAAAGGCCGCTGTCCTCTCATTAAGACGAGCAATTTCCGTTTCTGTTTTGGAGGGAGACGGCATCGCCAACGGGAACACTACAGCCCTGTCTATACCAACGCTATCTAGTCTCCCAAGAAGCTGGTTCGGCTCACCCGTTAAACTGGAGACGTCAATAGATTTTTTTCTCATGAACATGACTTCCTGTTCAGTAAGGTCTTCCCTAAAAGGGATATGTACATGAGCGTCGATTATCATCGCTTTACCTCCCGCTTGCTGTAAAGTTTTCCGGACATGTCCCTCCATTCCATATATAGATCCCTATAAACTGGTTGTTCGGTTACATCAGGAACATACTCTTTGCCAAATCTGATCAGACTGTCAACGGCTTCTGAGTAAGTAGAAAAAGCGCCGCAGCCTACTCCCGCACAAATTGCAGCACCAACAGATGAACCTTCTTCATAGAGAGGTACAACAACTTTCATTCCTGATACATCTGCTAAAATACGCATAAGAGTCTGTGAATTAGAAAGTCCCCCGCAAGCTCTAAGTTCAGCAGGCTGCATACCAGCAATATCCGTAAGCCTTTCTATACTAGCCCAAATTGCATATGCTATAGACTCAAGTATGGCTCGGAAAAACTCTCTTCTGGTTATATGGTTGGTAAAAACAGGGAGCGGCACCACAATTCCTCCATACATATCCCAAACCAATTCACGATAATCCTTCAAAATCCTCGGACCCAGGAAGGCCCTGACTCCCCGCGCTCCCCTTGGTGCCAATGCGGCCTCCTTGTCCATCAATTCATATTGGCCGGAAGAATTGGGGAACATAAACTCCCTTGCCCACCGAAAAACCTGACCTGCTTCCATTGCCGAACTTTCTAGAATCCACTTATTGGGAATAACATGGCAACCACTCCAAACTCTGTAATTTGTGTCAATCACTGGTTCTGGGAGCACAATTTGCTGAGGGGCAAACGTGCCCAATACTATGGAAAGATCTCCATCATTAATTGCGCCAGTTCCAAGAAGCGCGCATTGAGTATCAGCCCCTCCAACTACGACCGGTGTACCTGCTCGCAACCCTGTTTTCTTAGCCGCCTCGACAGTCACAACTCCGATCTGTTCCCCAGACCGGGCGATTTCTGGGAATATATCTGGTGGCAGGCCAAGCTTCTCTATAAGGGCCCTATCCCACCTGAGGCTCTTAATATCAAAAAGCAGTGTTTCAGCAGCATTTGATGGCTCACTATACATTTCCCCGGACAGACGGTAGAGAACCCAATCATTCAGAAGGAGAATCCTTGAAATTGCTTTAAAGAGATTAGGCCTGTTTTCCTTCAACCAAAGCAATCTGTAAGGAGCAAACATCGGTGTCGGCCAGTGTCCAGTGGCCTGATAGATTTCCTCTCTGTGCTGCTCAATCAAACCGAGTTTGGCTGAGCTTGGGATTCTTGTATCAAGGTTTGGTCCAGCATAGATTTCTTTGCCTTCCCTGTCAAGCAGGACAAAACCTTCTCTTTGGCTGGTTGAGCTTACAGCGACTATCCTCTCAGGTCCAACACCGCTTTTAGTAATTACTTCTCTAATGAGTTCTGCTAATATAGCCCAGAATTCTTCCGCGTTAAATTCTAAAGCTCCAGGCCCAGCATCAGATGGCTGATAGTACTTCCATTCCCTGTAAGATTTAAACACATATTTGCCGTCTAAACTAATTAAGAAACAACGCCCAGCCCCGGTTCCCATGTCCACCGCCAACAAATAACGAGACTTATCCATTGACTACCTCCTTCCAACTTGCGAAGCGACCACCATGCTAAAGAGCAAAACACCCTTCATAGCATTGACCCAAGAGGGGGGCAATCCCAATATGTAAAGTCCATTTACAATCATTGCGAGGAACAAAGCAGCAAAGACTGTCCCCGCGATGGATAATCTGCCAAACACGGCTTTGCCTAATAACGGCAGGAGAAAAGCGTCAAGCAAAAAATTATCTCCGCTCCCAACCCGAACTAGGCCTTCATATGACGTCAGCATAACACCGCTAAGCCCCGCTAAGACACTCCCTATGACATAAGTCATCCAGCTATAAAACCGCACTGGAATACCTGAGTATATCGCGACTTCAGAATTCTCTCCTATAGCCTTAACATAACGTCCATATTTAGTTTTTTCAATGAAAACGTATAAGAAGATGATCACCAAAAGCGAGGTACCTATTTGAAAAACCGGGCTTGACCCAAGCCTATCCATCGGTAGAGACCAAAGCAGAGCAGTACTTTGGGCTTTCTGAAGAGAAACTAAGAACTGCAGTCCTTTGGCTACAAATGAAGTTGTTAATGTTACAATAAATGGATTTATACCTATTACAGATATAAACAATCCGTTTAGTGAACCCAGAACCATTCCACTAAACATCGCTGCTGCAATACTGGAAACGACGTTTGTCCCTAGAGCAGCTCCTGTCAACGCTCCTAAACCAGCTGTCGCGCCCATGGACAAATCTATTCCTCCGCCTCTCATCACCAAAGTCATGCCACAAGCGATCACGCTTGACATAGAGGCAGGCATCAATAAGTTACGTACCAAG
>CAZUSK010000080.1:0-3043 GCA_964623345.1 uncultured Candidatus Saccharibacteria bacterium | reverse complement strand
TGCTTTAATTGCGAGTATTATTTCAAGTCCTCCAAACACAATTGGAGCTTTAAGAAAAATAGCTCAAGTTTATACTGAGGTTCAGCCAGATACAATCATTCTTGTCTCCCCTCACGCTCCTCTTTCACCTGAAGCTTTTACTTTTAATTCTGCTAAAGTTTTCTTTGGTCACTTCACTCAGTTTGGAGATTTTTCAACAGAGCTCTTTTTCAAGAATGATAAAGAGTTATTGAAAGAAATATTAGAGGAATTAAAAAAGGCGCAAATTCCTTTTGGGCTTGTTGAGTCCAAAGAGTTAGACCATGGCACTCTGGTTCCTCTTTATTATTTAACCCTTGGACTCAATTTTAAACTTATCTCTTTTTCTTATTCGCTTCTTCCAAGAGAAACACATTTTTATTTAGGACAAGCTCTTTTGAAGGTCATCCAAAAAAGCAATAAAAAAATTGCATTTGTAGCAAGCGGAGATCTTTCTCATTGTCTTACATATGATGCTCCAGGAGGTTTTTCTCCCAGGGGAAAAGAGTTTGATGAGAGAATTGTGAAGTTATTAAGAGAGAAAAGGGTGCAAGAAATTTTAAACCTTGATGAAGATCTTGTGGAAGAAGCTGGAGAATGTGGTTTTCGTTCACTTCTGATTCTCTTAGGTGTACTGGAAGGGCTAAATTGGGAGCCAGAAATTCTTTCATATGAAGCACCTTTTGGAGTTGGCTATCTTGTAGCAAACTTTAAATTAAAAAGTGTTTGACCTGTGGAAAAGTACATCTTGAAGTACTAAATTGGTTTGCTACAATAAATCTTGTCATAAACAATATGCTGAAAATTGCCCACCGAGGTGCATCAGGTCATGCCACAGAAAATACAAAAGAGGCCTTTGAAAAAGCGCTTTATTTGGATACCGAGGTGGTAGAATTTGATGTAAGGCAAACAAAGGATAAAAAATTGATCGTCTTTCACGACAAAAGCTTAAAACAAAAAACAAACTACCGAGGCTGGGTCAATAAACTATCGCTCAAACAAATCAAAAAGATCACCTATAAAAATGGTGATCTTATTTTAACTTTATCTGAGGCTTTGGCGTTTCTTAAAAATAAATGTGCCTGTAAGATTGATGTAAAGGAAAAAGGGCTGGAGGAGAAAATTAACAAGGCTATAAAAAGATTCTCAATGGAGAAACAAGTCATTGTGGTTACTGAGATTCCTTCCGTTGCCAGAAAATTTAAAGAAATTAATCCTCTACTAAAAGTGGCTTTGGGAGGACTCAAAAAACAAATGTCACCTGAGACAATAATTAGAAAGGCAAAAAGAGCAAAGGCGGATATGATAAGCGTTCATCACTCTCTTATTACGAAAGAATTGGTAAGACTTTCTCATAAAAATGGGCTTTTTCTGGATGCTTGGGGAACTAATGACGAAAGTGAGATTAAGAGACTGAAAAACCTAGGAGTAGATGCAATTACAACCGACTATCCGGAGAAAATATAAACTCTCCACTACCCCCTGGCCAGACCCCTTACCTTCTATTGTACTTTTTGTATTCTGGCCAGGGGGTGTTTTATTTGACCTTAAATTTTCTAAATTCTATACTAAAAATGGCATGAAGAATCCTTATATAAAACTAGCTCGTTTAGCTGTAGAAAAATATGTAAAAGAAGGTGAAATTCTTAAACCTCCTCAAGATTTACCTGAAAAATTCTTTAAAGAAAAAAGCGGGGTTTTTGTAAGTATTCATAAAAACAAGGAACTAAGAGGATGTATTGGTACTTATCTTCCTACTAAAAATAACATAGCGGAAGAGATTATTTCAAACGCAATTTCAGCCTCAAAAGATCCAAGATTCCTACCAATTCAAAAAGAGGAACTTCCCTATCTAACCTATGAAGTCTATATTTTAGAAGAACCAAAACCTATAAAAAGCTTAAAAGAGCTTAATCCAAAAAAATACGGAATTTTGATAAAGGCAATTGATTCCAATAAATCTGCTTTGCTTTTGCCAGATCTTGAAGGAGTAGATTCAATCGAAAAACAAATCTTAATTACCTGTCAAAAAGCAGGAATTGATCCCACAAAAGAAAAATTTGTGATTTTTAAGTTTGGGGCAAAAAAATATGCAGAATAAAAAGAAACAAAATATCAATAAAGAGCTTGCAAAAATTTTAGATGAAATTGCTTATCTTTTAGAAATTAAAGGTGTTGCATATAAGCCAAAGGCTTACAAAAAAGCTGCTTTTGCTATAAGACAATTAGATGAGGATATTAAAAGAATCTACAAAAAAGAAGGGCTGAAGGGAATTGAAAAAATAGAAGGAATCGGAAAGAGTATCGCAAAGAAAATCGAAGAGTATATAAAAAAGAGAAGAATAAGATATCATCTGGAACTTAAAGAAGAAACTGCTATCAGACAAATTATTACTCATTACTTCAAAACAAAAGGAGTCAAATTAGAAGAGTTAAAAGAAAAAGCAAGAAAAAGAGAGATTATCTATTCTAGATACACAAGGCCGGCAAAACAGTTATTAGAACTTGCGGGGAGTATTGAAAAAGCAAAGGAGGCAATTGATATAGTAGCCCAATGGGCAAAATCAAGAGGTCTTGATTACGCAATTGAAACTGTTTTCAAAAAATGGTTAGAGTTAGACAGGCTTAAACCAAAAGAAATAGTTAAAAAACCTTATTATCAAGGCAATCCTATGGTTTGGTCAGAAACAAAAAAGAAGTGGTATGTAATTACTCCTGAGGGCGAATGGCTTGAATTCGCTGGAGATGAAAAAGATATTGAGTGGCGAATTATAAAATGAAGTTTTTAGAGAAGTTTAAAATTATTAATTATTAATCCAAACTTATAATCCAAAAATTTGGCTGCCCTTCTGCATTGGACCATTCTTTGAGTAAAAATTTCAAAATATTCCATCACAGGCACAAAATCTGTATCTATTTCCAACTGAAGCGTAATTCTTTGTTTTTTTGGGTCTACTTTAAATTTATTGCTTGTCTCTTCAAAATTTACACGATTGTGAGTATCTGTTTTTATTATCTTTTTATT
>CAZUSK010000079.1:0-3046 GCA_964623345.1 uncultured Candidatus Saccharibacteria bacterium | reverse complement strand
CACAATAAGGCAAGGATAGTTCTTAAAGGAGTTCTATGAAATGTCAACCGTCCCAGCCCCTTGAACATTCTTGCCTCGGCTTTGGTGGCTTGTGTGATGATGTTTTTGTTGCTATTATCCATATTTTATTATTTTTAATTTTAAATTGTAATTTTGCATTTTGACTTTTAACTTTTGAGTTATTTTAGTATCCTTCCAACTTTTTAATATCTTGATGTTTTCTTATCTTCTCAAGGGCTTTGGCTTCAATCTGGCGAATTCTTTCTCTTGTTACCCCAAACACCTCTCCTACTTCCTGTAAAGTATGGGTTACTCCATCCTCTAAACCAAATCTCATTGAGAGAATCTTTTGCTCTCTTGGGGTAAGTTCGTGCAAAATTTCTCTTATCCTTTCTCTTAAAAGGGCTCTGGCGGCTTCTTTTGATGGAGAAACAATTTCTTCATCTTTTATAAAATCGGCTAATATGCTTTCTTCATCTGAATCTCCAACTGGAGTTTCTAAAGAAATAGTTTTTTGAGCAATTTTGGCAATATGTTTTACCTTATCAACAGATAGCCCCATCTCTTTTGCAATTTCCTCAGGCGTTGGCTCTCTTCTTAATTCCTTTAAAAGATCTCTCCTTACTTTCTCGTATTTTGTAATTGTCTCAATCATATGAACTGGAATTCTAATAGTTCTTGCCTGATCAGCTAAGGCTCTTGTTACTGCCTGTCTTATCCACCAAGTTGCATAAGTTGAAAATTTATACCCTTTTCGCCAATCGAATTTTTCTGCTGCTCTAAAAAGCCCTAAGTTTCCCTCTTGAATTAAGTCAAGCAATGTCAAATTTGGCGAGCGCCCAACATATTTTTTTGCAATTGAAACAACCAGTCTCAAATTTGCCCTGATTAGCTTTTGTTTGGCCGCCTCATCTCCCTTCTCAATTCTTTTTGCGAGTTCTTTTTCTTCTTTTGCTGTTAAAAATGGCACTTTGCCAATTTCTTTTAAATACATCTGTACAGAATCCGGTCTTTTTAAAAGCGCCTCTAATTCTTTTAAACTTTTTGGTTTTGGTTTTTCTTTCTTCTCCTCTTCTGTTTTCAAAAATTCAAATTGGGCGCGCCGCAGAACAATTCCCTCTGCCTCAAGCCTATTTAAAAGCTCCTCCAGTCCTTCTAAATCTTGGTCAAAGTCTGGAAAGAAATGAATTAGTTCGAGATCTGTTACAAAACCTCGAGTTCTTCCTCGTTTTATAAATTCTTGAATTTTTTCTAAAGGAAAAATTTTTTCTCTTTTTTTGCTTCTTTTTTGAGAAATTTTTCTTTGTTTTATCCTTCTCGTTTTCACTGTAAGTTTTTTCTTCTTAGCCTTTTTTGTTTTTTTCTTGGCTTTTTTTGTTCTTCTCTTTTTTTTCATCTTATTTAAATTCAATTAATTTTTTTGAAAGGTTGTTGAACTCCTCCATTAATTTTTGAATTTTTTCTTGATCTTTTTCTTCTTCTGCTTGTCTAATCTGCTCTGATAACTCATTTAGCCGTCTTTTAATGCAAAGAAGGTGTAATTCCTTTAAAGAAGTCTTAAGCTCCTCAGCTGCCTCTTTTTTCTCTTCTTGAAAATCTTCATCTACCTCTGACTTAAGATAGATATAATCAAGATATTCTTTTGTCTCGGGTTTAAGCCCTTCTCCTTTGAAGTTCTCTTTTTCCTCTTGCATCTTTTTAAGAATCTCCTTTGTTTTCTCTGAGAAATAATCAAGGGGTCCTAAATCTATTTCTTTTTGAAGCTCTGGAAACCTTACTAACAAGCAAAGAATTCTCTCCTCTAGTTTAGCCTCCCGTGATTTGCTTTCTTCTTTTACCTGCTCTTCTTCTATCTGAGAAACTTCTTCTTCCTTTTGATATTTTGCCATCTCCTGATATACAGCCTCTTCTTTCACCCCCAACCTCTTTGCCAACTCCCCTACCCAATGCGAGACTTCTATCTCGTTTGGGATTCTCTTTAACACAGGAATTAAAATTTTTGCAATTTCTTTCTTTCCCTCAGGTGTTTTTGAATCAAACTTAGAGAAAGCATTTTCAAAATAAAAATCTAAAATTGACTTTGCTCTTTCAATCAAGCTCTTCCAGTCTTCTGGATGATGTAAAATAACATCTGCCGGATCCAAACCTTCTGGTAAAGAGATAACCTTTATATTAAATCCTTGCTTTTGGGCCAAATCTATACCTCTTTTTGTGGCGGCATCTCCGGCAACATCCATATCAAAAGCGGTCAGAAGATTATCAGAATATCGTTTTAAAAGTTTTAGATGATAAGGAGTCAGAGCTGTGCCAGAAACTGCGACCACATTTTTTACCCCTGCCTGATGAGACATAATGACATCGGTATATCCCTCAACAAGAATGCAAGCATCTTTTTGTCTTATTTCCATTTTAGCCTTGTCAAGACCAAATAGAACTTTACTTTTATCATATAAAGGAGTGTTTGGAGTATTAATGTATTTTGCTACTGTCTTCTCCTCTGCCTCTCCAAAAACCCGTCCCCCAAAACCGATTACCTGAGAGTTTATATCAAAAATTGGAAAAACAATCCTCCCTCTGAAGCGATCGTAAATATTCCCTTTTTCATTTTTAATTGCAAGACCTGCTTCTTCTATTTCTTCCTTCTTAAACCCTTTTTTCTCTAAAAATTCAGAAAGTCCATGCCAAGTTTCAGGAGCCCAGCCTATCCTCCATTTTTTTATTGATTCCTCAGAAATTCCTCTTTGTCTTAAATATTCTTTTGCCTCTTTTCCTTTTTTGCTCTCATGTAATTGTTTTTCAAAAAATTTGCACGCCCATTCACAGATATCATAGAGTCTTTTTTTCTTGGTAAGAATTCTTGGATCTTGAGGTTTCAATTCAACTCCTGCTCTTTTTGCCAAAATCCTTAGAGCATCTTTAAACTCCACCCCTTCAATTTCCATAATAAATTTAAATATATCTCCTCCTTTTCCGCAGTTTTCAACCGCGAAATTAGAAACAACATAAGAATGATCTTCTGCAACAGTTAAATCAAAAGTGTCTCCTT
>CAZUSK010000078.1:0-3083 GCA_964623345.1 uncultured Candidatus Saccharibacteria bacterium | reverse complement strand
ATACATATAAATGGGCAAACATTTATGCTGCTACTGGTACTTTTGGCTCAACAATAACCATTGGCTCTCACACCCTTGAGGGTTCTGCCACTACCACCTTCTTTACCACCGGCAACTCAAACCAATTAGTTTTGAGCGCTAATGGTAATGTGGGTATTGGGACGGCAGCACCAACAGCAAAACTTCACATAGACAAAGGTAATCTTTTGCAAACTAATCCTCAACCCACGCTAAAAAGTTCTACAAGTAGTAGCACCTATCTTGATGGAGTTGCAGATGTATATGTTTCAGGTAATTATGCATATTTGACAGCTTCAGCTGGAGATTGCTTAACAATTTTTGATGTTTCTGATCCAGAAGATCCAGTTTATGAGAGTTCTTATTGTAATTCTACTTACTTAGATTTTGCTTTCTCTGTTAAAGTTGTAGGTAAATATGCTTATGTAACCGCTCCAGGTGTAGATGCCCTAACAATAATTGATGTTTCAAATCCTAACTCTCCTACCTATGTTGGATCTTATATAAGTTCTACTTATCTTGATATGCCGCAAGATGTTTATGTTTCTGGAAAGTATGCCTATGTTACAAGCTATCTTGGTGATAAATTAACTATCATTGATATCTCTGATCCCACCAATCCCACTTATGTTGGTTCTTATAGCAATTCTACTTATCTTGATGCTCCAATTGGAGTATATGTTAAAGGTAAATATGCTTATGTGGCCGCTTCTGGATTTACCGGAACTAATGACAGATTGACTATTATTGATATCTCCGACCCCACCAATCCTACTTATGTTGGCTCTTATAACAACTCTACTTATCTTGATTATCCCCAACACGTTTATGTTTCTGGAAAGTATGCCTATGTGACAGTAGATAATTCTAATCGTTTGACTATTTTAGATGTTTCTGATCCCACCAATCCCACTTATGTTGGCTCCTACCAAAGCACTGATTACTTAGAAGGTCCGCGAAGAGTGGTTATTTCAGGAGATTATGCTTATATTGCAGTTTGTGTTGATGGTAAGTTCACTATTTTAGATGTTTCTGATCCTACTTCTCCTACTTATGTTTCTTCTTATAATTTGACTGCTAACGGTCCTTATGGAGTTTACGTTTCAGGTAAATATGCCTATGTAGTAGAAGATGGCACTGATTCTTTTCATATTTTTGATATTTCAGGAATTAATACTCCTACCGCTAAAATTGGAGCAATGTGGACATCACACTTAAAAGTTTCAGAAAATGGCGAGATTGGAAATAATCTTTACGTTAGAAATGGCTTTAATGTAGGACCTGGCGGAATTTACTCTCAAGGGAGAATTTCTATTTTTGAAACTTCTTCAATTTCTGCTTTAACTGTCACCCAATCAGGCACAGGGGATATTGTTAATCTCTATGATGCCTCAAACAAAGTTTTTCAGGTAGCAGATGGAGGAAATATCACTGCCTGGCGCAATGCCACATTAACCGGAGGAAATCTTACAGTTGGACCTCTTTCTCCACCTTCTAATTTATCTGTTGCTACTTCTTCCTCTTCAGGCTCTTGTGCAACAGGAACTACCTATTACTACAGAGTAACCGCTGTCAATTCCAACGGAGAAACATTGGGTTGTACTGAGGCTTCCACCTCCACAGGAGATTCAGCTACTGCCTTAGATGTCTCTTGGTCAGCAGTAGCAGGAGCAACTGGCTACAAGGTTTATCGTGCCACTTCCTCTATCTCAAATGGTGATTCAGTTACCTTGGTTGACAACGCCACCAAAACCACTACCTCCTTCACCGATGACTGTTCAGGAGACGGAACAGGTACCATTCCTTCCTCAAACACTACAGGAGGCAACCTGGCAGTCAATACCAACACCCTGTATGTAGATGCTGAAACAGGAAGGGTAGGCATCGGCACGACGAGTCCTGATCAAAAATTACATCTTAGCAATGGCACTTTATTAATAGATAACCCATCCTCTCCAACCTTGACTGGAACTTATGATACCAGCGGCTCTGCGTCTGGGGTCTATGTGAGCGGCAAATATGCTTATGTGGCTGATGGTACTTCCGGCCTTCAGATCATTGACATTTCCAACCCATCCTCTCCAACCTTGACTGGAACTTATGATACCAGCGGCTCTGCGTCTGGGGTCTATGTGAGCGGCAAATATGCTTATGTGGCTGATGGTACTTCCGGCCTTCAGATCATTGACATTAAAGGAGGGGACATTCATGCCTTGAGCATCGGCAATATCTGGACGAATGACATCACAGCTTTGGAGAACATCGATGTTGGCAACAATCTTTATGTCCGCAACGGTTTAAATGTTGGACCTGGAGGAGTTTTAACTGATGGCAGATTATCAATTTCAGGAATCTCATATTTCGGTGCTAATGTCGGCATTGGCACCGCCACTCCTGTGTCTCTTTTAGAACTCTACAAAACAGATGAGACAAAATTAACAATTACATCTGCTTCTTCAACTGATGCTTTGATTGCTTTCCGCGCTGGCTCCTCTCCTTCAACCCAAGCCCTTATTGGTATTGACCAATCTGATTCTAACAAACTAAAACTTGTCAGAGGTTCAGACATTGCCACCTCCACAGGAATTACAATTGATGCTTCAGGCAATGTGGGTATTGGCACGACAACACCCGCTTATACCTTAGATGTTAATGGGAGTATCAGAGCCACAAAATCTTTAACCGCTGGGATAAATGTTGAGACCTTATCAGCAGATAAAACTCTAACTCCAGGAACTGACGCAATGTATCAGTATTTAGACCCTGATACTAACAGAGCTATCACCCTTGCCACCTCAACTGCCAAAGCAGGAGATAGATTTATTATCCGGCATAATGGGAGTTATAGTGAGAGTTATTCTTTACAAATAAAACAAGGCGATACTACATTAGATTACATTTATGCCGGAGCAATCAAAGAATTCGTTTTTGATGGCACAAACTGGATCTCGGCTGGAGTTGGAACTGGGGAGAATGATGATAAAAAATACAATGTGGCGATTGGGTATCGTGCCCAGGGCTATAACTCTGGCGCTGCTGTGGGGTATAATGCTTATGGCTATACC
>CAZUSK010000077.1:0-3094 GCA_964623345.1 uncultured Candidatus Saccharibacteria bacterium | reverse complement strand
TGCTGTTCCTCTTGCCTTTAGAGAAACAGATCAAGTAGGGGCAGGAAGCCTTTGGCGTATGCCTCTAGATGCTACTGTTTTGCGGTTTGATGTAAGCCAAAATGGTACGGATTTCGCTGGTGGATATATTACACCTTTGGCAATGACCAAAACAGGCAACGTCGGCATCGGGACGACGAATCCGGCAGAAGATCTACATGTTTACCGAGGTGACAGCGATGTTGCCAGAATTTACGCAACTGGCGCCAATCAAGGTTCAGGCATGATTTATGTTGGTCAAAGTACTTCATATGGTGGAGGTTTAGCTTATGATGGTGATGGTAACCCAGATATTGTAGGTGGGACTGATAGGATAACTTTCTTTAGAAGAAATGCTGGCACAGATTATGAAGTAATGTCTTACCGTTATAGTGACAATAATGTTTATTTCGCTGGCAACGTTGGCATCGGGATGATGAGTCCGCAAGGTAGACTTCATATTAAGGCTGCTGGTAGTAAGGTTATAATTGAAATATAATTTTTCGAGAAAAAATGATAAAAATTTGTCTAAATTTTTTTAAGAGAGACAAAATAAAGTTTTTATTAATTTTATCGTCTCTTCTTTTAATTCCGCCTGTTTTAGTTAGAGGAGTAAAATATTATAATGTTCAATATCTTCGCAATTGCACTACTTCAGAAAGGAAGTGTTCGTCTATAGATGTAGGAGGAGCAGCCTGTCGAGTTCTTAAATCTAATTCTCCAGAGAGCTGGTTGACAAGATATTCAGCAGATTCTGGTAAAACTCCTTTTGCTATTTCTAATGAGGAAAATCAGCACGGAAACTGCAATATACCTTTACCACCCTTTCAGAGTGGTTTTCCAGGTTCAAATGAAATAGAAGATTACCTTCACAAGGGATATTATCTCCACAAGCATTATGATAAAAATGAAACTTGGTATTGGTATACAGATCAATACAAACCAGGTAGAAAGATGTTTAGTGATTGGGGTGCTTGTTGTCGCAGTCCTGACGATAGTTGCACTGATATCAATAATGGTCATAATAAGATTTGCAGGCATTTTCAAAGAGCTAGAGTTCTTAACCAAAGCTATATTGGTAAAAAATGTTGGTGCAATTGGGGGTTTGGTTTTTACAAGTATGGCTGTAGTGGGTGCTCCAGCTCCAATAAAGTTTATCTTGACACCTGGCAAAGCACTGTTAGAGTAGAGAAATTTGTGATTGCCTTTGATGGTGATGTAAGTAGTTTTAGTGATTCAAGCTTAGTAGATTGCCGGTATTTTACAAAACGAGTTTGGGATGAATATGCATGCTATGAGGGAACTTCTGATTCAGGTTGTACTTATGCTAAAATTCATAATGCGCCAGATGGTGATTGGCCTGCTTGTAATACAGGTGGTTGTGAACCAAAATGCAATAACCATTGCGCAGGGCCAGATTTGACGATAGGTCAAAAAAAGCCAGGATGGTGGGGCCCTTATCATATTTGGAGAGGTAATTTAAAAATTGACACAAGTTCTATTCCTTCAAATGCTCAAATCACTTATGCCTATCTTTATTTTAATGTTAAGGAAGACAAATCTACAACCAATTTTAACATAGTTGTTCAAAAACTTGACCAACAAGGAACTGGTTGCTTCTCAAAAACTCTAGGATGTTATAATAAAAATCATTTCTCAGGGAATTATGGACAGATAAGTACAAATGGGTTATATCCTTATGATTACCCTGACTATATCGGCAATAAAATTCAATTAAATCCAGCGATAATAAACAAGGGTGGCATAACTTACATTGGTTTAAGAAGCAGTAGAGACATCAATTCTATCGCACCAACTGGAAACGAGTATATAACGCTTACTGATGTCCAGTTAGTGGTTTATTACAAAGTTCCCTCAGACGTCCATGCTTCTGGATTTATCATCACTCATAACAATGATCCAATTGCTTTTATTGACACAAGTGGAAATATGTATATAGAAGGAAGTTTGCACACAGGCAATGGCGGAAGTGGTAATTTCCAAATTAAACATAGTGGCCTTGTTGTTGCTTCTATTGATACTTCAGGAAATTTGTATCTAAAAGGCAATCTTTTTCAATCAAGTAATCCGGGAAGTAGTGGTTTTATTATTAAGCACAGCGGTTCGACTAAAGCCCAAATTGATACTTCAGGCAATCTAAAACTAGCCGGGAGTTTTTATTCCGGTTATAATATAATTTGGTGAAATTATGAAAAAAAACATTTTAATTTTGCTTATTATCCTAATTGTTGCTATTACTTTATTTTTATTCGCTTATTTTAGAGAATCGTCTTTTTCTAATTTTCCCTCTAAAATAAACATTACTGACAAAGAGAAAGTTTCTTTGGAAATTCCAGAAAAAGGAGAGGTTAGCGTTGAAACAGAAGAAAATTTGCCAAAAGTTAGGGAATTTAAAGTAAAATTTGGCAAAGAAAGAATGATCCCTGAAGAGATTGAAGTAAATAAAGGAGAAATAGTTAGAATAATCATAGAAGATGAAGATTGTCTTTTCTCTATTCCCGAACGTCATATAAAATTTAGAGTTTTAGGACGAGGGGATGTGCAATTCAAAGCTGAAGAAAGTGAAGGATATGTCTTTGTTTGCCAAAGAAATTCATCTTTTTCAATTGGGAGATTAATTGTTAAACAATAGCAAAAATAACAAAAACCGTCGGAAGAAAAAATTTTTAATTAACTATGAAAAAAGAATTTAAAATTTTAATTTTAGGAATTGGCTTTCTTTCTTTGTTAATTATTTTATCTTTGACAATTATTCATCGGTCAATTTCTTTGGCTTCATCAAGCAGCGAACTTTCTGGTTGGGCTTGGTCAGAAAATATTGGCTGGATTAGTTTTAATTCAGACAGTGATGGTTCACCAATTGAGTATGCGGTTTCCATAGATACTGGTAATGGCAAACTTTCTGGCTATGCTTGGTCAGAAAATATTGGCTGGATTAGTTTTAATGAAAGTGATACTGGTGTACCGCCCTCTGATGATCCTTGTCCTGATGCTAGTTGTATTGCTAAAGCCACTCCCTCAGGTCAATTAGGGAGTTCTGATGTGCCTATTTACG
>CAZUSK010000076.1:0-3099 GCA_964623345.1 uncultured Candidatus Saccharibacteria bacterium | reverse complement strand
CCTTGAAGAGAAAGGAGAAATTTGATTTAAATCTATTTTTATCCCAGATGGAAACAATAGAAAAAATGGGAGGATTTTCTTCCCTTCTTTCCCACATACCTGGAGTACCGGCTGGATTTAATGTAGACGAAAAGGAAATAAAAAGAATGAAGGCAATTGTTCAATCAATGACAAAACAGGAAAGGAAACATCCCGAAATTATAGATGGAAGTAGAAAGAGAAGAATTGCCATGGGGTCTGGAACAAGTGTCAATGAGATAAATAAACTTCTTAAAAATTTTAAGATGATGAAACAGATGATGGGAAACAAAAACTTAGATAAAATAATACGGAGGGGAGGATTATTATGAGTGTAAAAACAAAAAAATCTTTCAGTGTTGTAATTGATAAGAATCTTTGTAAAGAGTGCCAGATATGTGTAAGGGTTTGTCCGAAGAAGGTATTTGATATTGATGAAAGGGGGATAGTATATGTAAAATTTGAAGATTCCTGCATAGGTTGCAACATTTGTGAAAATCTTTGTCCTGACTTTGCAATTGAGGTGAAAGAAAAATGAAAAGGTTATATCAGGGAAACGAAGCCAGTGCAATTGGAGCATTAGATGGAGGACTCGATCTTTTTGCAGGTTATCCAATAACTCCCTCAAGTGAAATTTTAGAAGTACTCTCCAGAGAAATGCCAAAGAGGGGAAAAGCGTTTATTCAGATGGAAGATGAGATTTCTTCTATTGCTGTAATCACTGCTGCTGGGTTATCTGGCAAAAAGGCTTTAACTGCCACATCTGGTCCAGGATTTTCCCTTATGCAGGAAGGCTTGAGCTTTGCATGTATGGTAGAAAGCCCCTGTGTGATAGTAAATGTAATGAGAGGAGACCCCTCCACAGGACTCCCGACCCATGTAGGGCAGGGAGATTACATGCAATCTAAATGGGGGACTCATGGAGATCATCCAATAATTGTTTTTTCTCCAGGAAGTGTCCAGGAATTCTACTGGCTAACCCGATTTTCACTGGATATATCCATGTATTTTAGAAATCCAGTTATAATACTCTCAGATGAGACTATTGCTCATATGAGAGCTGAAATGGAAAGAAGTAATCCTCCTTATAAATTTGATTTTTCTCCTCTCCCCAAGTCTGATAAACCATATAATTTTGAGGAAGATTTAATATCTGCTCCTCATCTTGGAGATGGTAAAGGAGTTAAAATCACAGGTCTTTTTCATGATGAGTATGGATTCCCAAATGCTGATGAGGAAAATGCTCAAAGGCTAATAGATCATCTCTTAAGAAAAGTATATTCATATAGAAAGAAGCTTTTCTATTACGAGGAAGAAACCGAAGGTAAGGATCTCATCCTTGTGTCCTTTGGAATTATGGGTACTGTAATAAAGGAAGTAAAGAGGAAACTGGAGAAAAAGGGTATTAAAGCCGGCTTTTTGAGACTTATAACTCTCAATCCATTAGATGAGGAAAGAATAAGGAAGATGCTTTCAGAGACAAAATTTGTTTTTGTAGTGGAGCTGAATAAAGGACAACTCTATCTTGATATAGAGAGAATTATGAAAAATAGAACAAAAGTTTATCCCATGAATTTTGTAAGGGGAAGTGTTATACCTCCAGAAGAAATAGAAAATAAAATATTAGAGGTGATAAAATGAATTGGAGGGATTATCTTGACTGGGAAAGACTTCCTACTATCTTTTGTCCTGGATGTGGACTTGGAATTGGTCTAAGAGCTATTCTTGAATCCTTTGCAGAGATGGACTGGAGAAGGGAGGATATAATTATGGTTTCTGGAATAGGATGCTCTTCAAGAATCCCTGGATACGTAAATACAGATTCCCTTCACTCACTTCATGGAAGAGCACTTGCCTTTGCAACAGGAGTAAAACTTTCAAATAAAGATAAGCATGTAGTTGTGATAACAGGAGATGGAGATGGAGTTGGAATTGGTGGAAACCACATGATACATGCTGCAAGAAGAAATCTGGATATAAAAGTCTTTTTGTTCAACAATATGATATATGGTATGACAGGTGGTCAGGCTTCACCCACTACTCCCCTTGGTGCCTACGCAACTACATCTCCTTATGGAAAATACGAACCCACTTTTGATTCAGTGGAACTCTTAAAGGGTGCCAATGCTACATTCATCGCAAGAGGGGCAGTATTTTTTTATCTTCATCTATTAAACATAACAAAGAAGGCTCTTAAACATAAAGGTTTTTCTTTCGTTGAAATCCTTTCTCCCTGTCCCACATACTTTGGTAGATTACAGGGAATTCCAGATCCTTCCTTATTTTTGCTCCAACAAAAGGAAATTACCTACAGAGTTGAAATGAAGGATAAAATTCCAGAGGAGGAGAGAAAAAAGAAAATACCTTTAGGCATATTTGTAGATGAAGAAAGAGAAACTTTTGAGGAACTATACGAGAATGTGATAAGGAGTGTTAAGAAATGAGAAAGGAGTTTCTATTTAGCGGAAAAGGTGGACAGGGTTCTATTTTTGTGTCCATAGTCCTTGCTGAAGCAGCACTTATAGAGGGATTACATGCAGTTCAGAGTCAGGTTTATGGTGCAGCTGCGAGAGGAGAAGTGACAAAAGCAGAAGTTGTAATTTCTGACTCAGAAATACTTTATCCACGTATAAGAAAGGCCGATTTTTATGTCTCATTTGATTACAAGGCTCTAAGAAACTTTATAAACGAATTTGATATGGATGGAGTTCTTATATTCGACAACACATATAAGAATATAGGCAGAGACAAATTTAAGATTGCTAAAATCTATGAGTATCCTTTTTCAAAAAGATCCATAGAAGAATTCAAATCTACCCAGCCAATGAATATGATGGCTCTTGGATTTCTTACTGGAGTATCAAAAATAGTTAAGATCGAATCTATAATTAAATCTTTAAGAATAGTTGGTAAAGAAAGGTTCTTTAATATAAATGAAACTTCTTTAAAAATAGGATATGATCTATCAAAGGAGGTAGAGGATGATTGAGAAAATAGATCACATTGGTATTGCAGTAAAAAGTATTGAAGAATCAAAAAACTTTTTTGAGGACATACTCGGGCTGAATGTTGTTTTTGAAG
>CAZUSK010000075.1:0-3124 GCA_964623345.1 uncultured Candidatus Saccharibacteria bacterium | reverse complement strand
TTCAAGTTCTTTCTTGTTCTGGATATTTGTTATTACTCCACCAATATCTGTTTTGTGAAGAATTCTTTTACTATCTAACTTCAAAACTAAAGGAAAGCCCCATTTATTACCAATATTTAAAACCTCTTCCAATTTCTTTATTTTTCGGGTTTCTATCATCGGAATTTCGTATTTTTTTAGTAACTTTGCGACTTCGTCAAATCTCAGGATCATATTTTTTCATTATATCATATTTTCTTTTGATAGTCTGTTATAAAAAAAGCCCCGCTAGTGCGGGCTTTTTTCTCTAACATATTACTTAGTGATCATCGAATCTTTTTCCCCACATATTCTGCAAATTCGGCTAATCTTGCGGCATAAGCCCACTCATTATCATACCAGGCTAAGACTTTAACAAGATTATCATTCACTTTTGTTGATAAGGCATCAACAATAGCAGAAAAAGTATTTCCTTTATAATCAGAAGAAACTAACGGAGCGTCTTCAATGCCCAAGATTCCCTTAAAATTCTTTTGCAAAGATGCTTTTTTGAAGGCAAAATTGACCTCCTCCACAGTTGTTTTCTTTTTAACAATACAGGTTAAATCTAAGATAGAAACTACAGGAGTTGGTACCCTAATTGCCATACCGTCCAATTTCCCTTTTAATTCGGGAATTACCTTCCCAATTGCCTTTGCCGCCCCTGTGGTTGTGGGTATTATGTTCTGTGCTGCAGATCGCGCTCTTCTTAGGTCCCTGTGAACTAAATCCAATATCCTTTGGTCGTTTGTGTAACTATGCACAGTTGTCATAAAACCTCTAAGAATACCAAACTTATCATGTAACACTTTTGCAACCGGCGCTAAACAATTTGTAGTACAAGAACCCATATCAATTATTTTATGCTTTTTGGGATTAAACTTATCTTCATTCACTCCTAATACAAAAGATGGAATAACATCATCTTTTGCAGGGGCTGAAATAATAACCTGCTTTGCCCCGGCTTTTAGATGTTTTTCTGCTCCATCAAGATGCCTAAAAACTCCAGTACATTCTAAAACAACATCTATTTTTAATTTCTTCCAAGGTAGTTTTTCAGGATCAGGTTCAGAAAACATCAAAACTTTCTCTCCTTTAGAAGTTCCATCAATTAACAGTTCTCCTTTTCTAACTTTGACAGACTTCTCATAAATCCCGTAATTTGAATCATATCGCAAAAGATGTGCTAAAACTTCAGGAGGGGCTAAATCATTAATAGCCACCACATCTATGTTAGGGTGATTTTTAACAATATGACGAAAAGTTAATCTTCCAATCCGCCCAAAGCCATTTATTGCAACTTTGATCATATAGCTAAATTAATTATCACTTATCATTGATCATTTATCATTTATCGCTGATCATTTATCATTGATTATTGGTTTAAATTTAGAAGCTTATCAATTCTTTCTTTGTCAAAACCAACCACAATCTCTCCATCTATATCAATTACTGGAACCGCCATCGCCCCAGTCTTTTTAACAAGTTCCTGCAAGGCTTCCTGGTTTTGGGATACATCTATATCCTCAAATTCTATATTTTTTTCTTTTAAATACTCCTTTAGAAGATGGCAATATGGGCAGGTTGGTGTAGAATAAATCTTTATTTTAGGCATACAGTATAAATTAATCAATTATCATTTATCATTGATCATTGATTATTTACAGCTTCCTTTGCCGGCTTGTGTTGAAGGAGTTGAAAGGTCAACATTACATTCTTCGGGAGGTTTCTTAAAGGCCGAACAAATTGCCTTCTTAAAGTCTTCTGAAGAACGATTTCCTGTATAAATTATACCATTGATAACCAAAGTTGGAGAAGCTGAGATTGTTGTTTCTGCTTGCCCGTATGACTTGGGGTCTTGCACAGGATAAGTTTTGCTGGTTTGAGCTATTTCATTTTCCAACAAAGAAATTGCTTCATTTTGTTGGCATTCTTTGATCTTGTCCACATTGATACCCAAACTTGCAGCTATCTTTTCCCATTTTTCATCAACATTCTTTGCAGTTGCATTTTTATTAATTTCTTTTACAAAATCCCAGAATTTATCTCTTTGGTATTTCCAGACGCAAAGCTCTCTTACATCTTGATTAAGCTCTCCAATACCATGCATTGAACAATATTTATTTTCTTTATCTAAGCAATAATCTGGATAGCCAGAGGCATAATTACTATAAATAATATAATGTAATTGGATATCTGCCTTATCTTTTAATAAATCTACAACAGACATTAACATTTCCTCAGCCTGGTTTCCAAAAGGGCAGAAAGACATCACGAATAATTTGACATCCGGTTTTTTGGTTTTTGGGAATTCTTTTGGTTCAGGCGGCATTAAATCAATTGCTTCTGGAAACAGCAATTTGCCATTTTTGGTAACATAAGAAGTATATTCTCTATCGCCAATCTTTAACTGTAGCCTATAAAGCCCGTTTTCATCGCTAACACTAACCAGTTCAGCCTTTGCATTTCCTCTCAAGAAATTCTCATTAATGTAATCAATCGCTTTTTTTGCCGCTTCCTCTGCAGATAACAGACCCTGCTGTTGAGAAAAAGGTGATTTAAATACAAATAATAAAATAAGGCCTAAGATAACTATAGCCTCTAAAATAATTACCCCCAAAGCAGGTTTGATTTTCGTCATGAAATTGAAAATTAGTTAATTATATTTGTATGCCTTTATATTAACCTAATTTTTTTAAAAATGCAACTAAATTGAGAGCCTGCAGTTTTCCTAATTTGCCATTTTTACAAGAGGTTTCAGAAAAGCGACTCACTTTATCCTTCCCTGCTCCAAATATTAAAATAGGCACCGGATCGCTGATATGATGTTTCTTTAATGAAGAAGTAGAATGATCTGCAGAGACGGCCAAAATAAATGTTTCTTTGCGAATCTTTCTATTTGAGAACAGCCACACAATATTTTTATCTATTTTTTCAATAAACTTCATTTTCTCTATAAATTTCCCATCTTCGGCTAAATTATCTGTTGCTTTGATATGCAAGAACACAAAATCATATTTTTTTAATGCGTTTTTAGCAGCAGTAAACTTTCCTTTTAAATTTGTGTTTGGCTTGCCGTTTGCTCCTCTAACTTTTATTAAATCCA
>CAZUSK010000074.1:0-3135 GCA_964623345.1 uncultured Candidatus Saccharibacteria bacterium | reverse complement strand
TCAGTTACTCCCACAAGTTTATCTCCATACCCTAAAACAAATATAGTCTCAGTGACAGAGGGTGCTAAGGAAATAATCCTCATTTTATTTTGTTTTAAAAAGGCTGCTTTTGCTCTCTGTGTTACCGCCATTATTTCTTCTATCTTTCCATTTCCACCCCTGGGGTGGAAATGGTCTCAAGAACATATTTTAACCAAACAGCCACTGATTAAGCCTCCAATTACATCATCTAAAAACGGAGGAAGTTTCTTCAAAATGCGGGGTTTCTTTCTATCCAATCTCTCAAATTCAAATAAAGCCCGAGTCCCTCCGATATAAGTTGCAATTTGAATCCCTAAAATCTCATCTGCAATTAAGTGAACAGGATCTTTTCTATATTTCATTTTAGTAAGCCCGGGAATTGTGCCCTTTTCTCCCTCTTCTTCTAATCTTAATCCTGCTAAAATAAGAGAGGCTATATTTATATCTTTTAAAGCATTGGCTATCTCTTCTTTTAAAAGACGACTGACTTTTTTTATACTGCCTATTTGAGGATGAGGAATATACATTTCTAATCCTGTTTTAACAAGTTCATCTATTTTAATCCCTCTTTCTTTTAATCTCTCTTCCAAACCTCTTCCAATTTCAATTCTATTCTGCTTATAAATTGCATCTTTTACTGCTGAATCTACAACTTTAGCAATTATTTCTCCTGCTTTGGAATGCCCTCCGGTATAATTAATCTTGGAGCCAAAGCCTGATACTATTATTACATTATCGGTTCCTGTGCCTGTAGCCTGGTTTTTTAAAGGAGTATAACTGGAACGAATATCTAAATCCTGTAATGCCTTTGTTTTTGCTTCTGTAGTTGTAATAATTGCCCTTGTTAAAGCAGAATCGGTTAAAGAAACATTTGTAATTAAAATTATATTAATTGTACCTGTTTTGAAAAATTTGCCATTTTTTTCATAACTTTTGGCTCTATCTTCTCCAGCTCTCATAGCATTAGAAGAAATTCCAGCAGTTACAAAACACACTACTTCAAACTCTCTGAATTTTTTTCTTTTGATACTTAAATTATCCATATCAACACCTGTAGAAAGTAAAGTTAATTCTTTATCCTTATATCCTAACTCTTTTACTATCCATTTATAATATTTTCTCCAATTTTTATGCACTTCCCCCCATAAGGCTGGAGGATTAAAATTATTAGCTACTGCTTTTACTTTCTTAAACCCTTCTCTTGTAGATAATATTCTTCTTTTCTTATCAAAAGAAATAACTAATGTTTTTACAGGGATTTTCTTATAGAAATGGTGGAGAATTTTTGCTTGCACTTCCTTCAATCCTATCGAGATTATTTTTTCCATTATTATTTCCTCCTTGCTTTTATAATTTTAATTCCAGAAACCAGTTTTTATCTCTTTTATTTTTTTCTCCTATTTTAAAACGAACAGGGTTTTTAAAGATGGGACCATCATAAACAAAGGTATGGTATTCTCCTCTTTCTCCACAGAGATCTATATTTTTCTGAGTTTTCAGTTCTTCAATAAATCTTTCATCGATTACTCTGCCCAAATAATTTTCACTCAAAAATAAGGAATTCACACTGCAAACTATGGCTTTAAATCCTGTCTGAATAAATTCTTTAAGGATATCCTCCCTTTTCTTATTCCATAAAGGTAAAATTGCTTCTATACCTGTATCTTTACATACTTTTTCTATCCAGTCTCTATGTTCCTGAAGGTCAATATCTCCAAATACTCCTGCCTGAATACCTTTTTCTTTAAAATAATAGATTGCCTTTTTGAATTCCTGTTCATAACTTTCCCAAGTAGTTTTTCTTTGAATTAAGGAAATTCCGATTGCTTGTGCCTGAATTTTCAATAAATCAGAACTGACTCCATGAGAATGAGAAAATTTACCATCTTGTGTAACCATATTTAAGAAAAATTTAACTTTATAATTATAATTTTTTATCGCTCTAAAACAGGCTAGAACAGATTCCTTACCACCACTCCAGGAAACAAAAACTTTCATAGATTTTTCCAATCCAAGTTATAACCACAAACCTTACAATGAAATCTATCCCTATCTACACCTGCTCTACAGTTGGGACATATCTTCTGCTTTGCAGTAGGGCTGGGGATATCTCCTACTACTTTTTTATATATTTTGTAATAATAGAAGTGGTCCTTACTTATAAATTTTATATGAGAGTCCTCTCTAAATTCCTTATTGCATACCTTGCGAGATATAACTTCCCGCAACCTATCCATTCCAGAGCCAAATTCTAACGGTCTCTTATCCTGCCAAGTGATTTCTTTCGGCAATAAATTTTCAAACGTTTTTCGTAATATCCACTTCCCCCAGATCTTACCTTTATATTTTCTTATTTTCAAATCAGCGGATATCCTTAAAGAAAAATCTATAATTTTCTTATCCAAAAATGGCTGGATTATTTTAATCTGGAAATAATCCCCAATTTTGTTAGAACTGAATTCCATTTTTTCAGAAATCATTTCAATATATTCTTTCAAATTTTCTATATCTCTCATATATGAATATCCTCCAAAAAGTTCGTCACTCCCATCTCCCGTGGCAATTTTGTTTAAGCCAAGTTCTTTTGCTGTTCTAAGGCCAAAATAAACTACCAAGTCATTAGGGATAGCAGGGTCAAAAGATTTTAAAATTTTAATAACTTCAGGAATTGCCTCTAAAGCCTCGTCTATCTCTACTATTTTATGATAATGTTTCATATTTAATTTCTTGACTAGTAATTTTGCATAAAAAATATCTCTTGCATTGGAACCTAAACTTACAGTTATTCCAATGATTTTAGGATTCAAACTTGCTAAAATGGCTGTATCTAAACCTCCAGAAAAAAGTAAACCATTATAATTATTTTTTCTTATTACTTCAGAGAGAACCTTTCTTAATTCTTCAGTAGTTTCTTTCATAATAATTCTTTTAATGCTGTGATTAATTTTAAATTTTCTTTCTGGGAACGAACTGCTATCCTTACAAATTTACTATTCAACCCTCTGAAATTTGAACAGTCTCTTATTAAGATTTTTTTATCAAGAAGCCGTTTCTTAAGTGATTTAGCTGTAAAATACTTATCTTTAATTTTAATCAAAAGAAAATTTGTAACCG
>CAZUSK010000073.1:0-3147 GCA_964623345.1 uncultured Candidatus Saccharibacteria bacterium | reverse complement strand
CTTATGTTGGCACACTTGATTTTGCCATCACAGTGTTTTCGGATGACGGCAGTGTTGCGGATTCCATTTCTTATTCTGCGCCGATAAAAATCCCCGAGGGCGAATTGACCACAAAACAGTTCAGAATATTGAACATATATCAATTCGAACTTCCTGTGGATGATTATAAGGTGGTTGCCGTTACCTGCGACCCGGTGGGAAATGTGTGCGATACTGCGCAAATAGATGTGTCTATGAGCAATTTCTGGCTGCGGGATTATGGATTGTCCGAGATTATGCTTGCATATACTGCGAAGCCTTCGTCAGAAAATTCGGTTTTTAATAGGCTGGGCGCGAAGATGTTCCCAAATCCAGGCGGAAGTTTTGACCTTAATTCGCTCATAGCATATTACTATGTTGAAGTGTATCTTCCCGACAGTGTTGAGCGTAGTTTGGGGGTTTCCGCAAAAATATTGCAGAGCGATACCGTTTTCAGGGATTTCGATACACAGTGGCGCTATTTCGCTGGTTCAGATGGATATATTGGTGGTTTTTCAATTGCTGGAATGCCCGATGGATATTATACGCTTTTAATTGAACTCGTCGATTCTTCCGGGGTTCTATCCTTTGCGAAAAAGGATTTCACAGTGTCAAAAGAGCCTCACAGGATATCGAAGGTCGTCACTCCTGAAATGGGAGAAAATATGAGAGACATTTTATATTATGTGCTTACAACTGACCAGCTAAATCATTTTGAAGCGCTTTCTCCGCCGGAGAAGATGAATTTCTGGAAAAAATTCTGGGCATCTAAGGACTCCTCTCCTGAGACGCAGAAAAATGAGTTTATGGAACAATATCTTGCGAGATGGAACTATGCTAACAGAGTGTTCGCCAATGGCAGGAAACCTGGATGGCGAACTGACCAGGGACGAATATATATAATCTATGGTCCTCCTGATAACATAGAAAGACACACAATCGAACTATCAACAAATTCCTGGGAAGTCTGGACATATTTTGAAAAAAATTATTTCTTTATCTTTTCAGATGTTTTAAATTGTGGTGAGATGAAGTTGGTCAATTCCAATGTGGATGGTGAAGTGCACGACCCATATTGGAAGGAAAATCTTTTCAAGGGACAGGAAAGATATTGGGATAAGTATTGAATAGTGTGTGGGTAATTTATGAATGAGGAGATTTACAATACTTTGCGCAGCAGGCTCGAGGAGAAGCCCGATTCTCTCGTCTTTGCGCGACTCGCAGAAATCCTATTTGAAGCTAATAAAAGGGATGCTGCATTTGCATTGCTTGAAAAGGGACTCGCTCAAAATCCCAACTACATAACAGCTTATATGGTGCTGGCTAATATGTATCTTAATTCTGGTAAGATTGAAAGCGCAAAGGAACTATATAGAAAGGTGCTCGAGATAGACCCCTTCAATATATCTGCGCTTTCTCATCTCGCTAAAATAGAAATCGATCTGGGAAGATTGTCCGTTGCCACTGCGCATCTTATGCAGATACTGTCCATCGACCCGCATAATAAGACAGCGTTTGATATTATCGCACAGAATGCTGAAAAGATAAAGGAAGAAATCCCCATACTTTTTGAGGAACCGGTGGAAGAACCGCCTCCTCTCGAAGTTGAGACAATCGGCGGCGGAGTGTTTTCTCTAATTGGTGTTGAACCTGCTGTAGATGTTAGACCGCTGCCTGTGATATCCCGAGAATCAGCTGTTGAACTAACTGTGCTCGAACACATAGTTAAAACGCCGCCTATGGAACCTGTCGAGATGAATGAAATTGAGCAGACGACAGAAGACCTCGTCGAACTCGACGACATCTTCAAAGCTTTTGAACCGCCGCCCCCTGTGCCAGAGCCTGAAAAGAAAGTCGAAAAGGAAAAAGTGCCTGAGGAAAAGGTAGAAATAGATGCTTCATATTTCCCCGAAGAGCCTGAGCCAAAATCTGTAGAAAAGCCAGTTGTTGAGGACGAAAGCGCTGAAGAGGTGGAGGTTGAACTTGGATTTTTATCAGAAGTGCCCGAAGAAAAACCTGTCGATAAAGTGGAGGGCAAAGAATCTGTTCTGGAAGAGGGGCTGGAGTTAAGCTGGGATGAGGAGAAGCCATCTGAACCTGTTGCTGAAAAATCTGAAAAGGCTGGCGCCGAAGATACAGAAGGAGAATTGGTCCTTGATATTCAGGGCGATATTTTCACGATGGAATCTTCTGAAGATGAAGTGGCAGAGACGACAGAGCCAGAAACTGCTTTTGAGGTTCAGGCAGGGGAGAAGCAAATGGAAAAAATATCCGCTGAGGAAATTTCCGTTTCGGCAGAAACTTCCCGTTCCGATGAGAGCGTGGATGAAATTTCCATTGAGCAGGTTGAGACAGAAGCCGCTGAACCAGTTGCAGGTGTAGTCGAAGCGAAGCCTGCTGAACAGGTATCTGCGGAGGGAATTTCTGGCAATATTGAATTGCCCGACGAGATATTTTCTTTCGGAGAAGGCGAGGAACTTTCCGAAGGTGATACTGGCGCGGAAGAAAAAATTCCATCTGCTGATGAGAAAGTTGCACAACCTGAATCGAAGGCACAGGATATTTCTGAAAAACTGCCTCAATTAGAGATACAGCCTGAAGAGGAACTTCCTGAATCTGAACAGGTTGCGAAGAAAGACGAGGTTGCTGCGGAAAAGGCTGAGGAAGATTCTGCTTTTGAGGGGGGCGATGAGACCATAGAACTTCCCGATGAAATTTTTAAGATGGATGAACATTCCGGAGATGAGATTATCGATATAAGTTCACAGGTTGCGCAGGAACAATCTGGGCACATTGTCGGTGAGAATGTGAGTGAAGAGGAAATTGTGATTTCGGAAAATATTTTCTCTCCCGAAGAGCCAGATGAGGAGAAAACTATAAGTCTTGACGGGGTATCTAAAAATCAGCCAGAGATTCAGATGCACGGAGAAGAAATATCTGCGAAGTCGGATAACGAGATAGAGCAGGATGCTGTCGCAGAAATTCCAGAGCAGATTGTTCCTGTGGATGGTCTGGTGAATGTGGGCGACGAAGTTATAGAAGAACAAGAAAGAATTATTGAAGAATCATCGGCAGGCGAGGAGGAGATAATTACGGAAGAAATCGACGGATTTCAGACGACGAGAACGG
>CAZUSK010000072.1:0-3164 GCA_964623345.1 uncultured Candidatus Saccharibacteria bacterium | reverse complement strand
TATAATTGAGTTTCTGAAATTGCAGGAACTTAATTTTAAACCTTATGTTTTGGGAGTAATTCCTGAAAATGTTGACCTTGGTGAGAAAATTTCTCCTGAGGTGGAAAGGGCTATAAACGAAATTACTAACAATTTCCATTATTACTTGGAGAAATTCTTAAGCAATGATTAAACTTAATATTAAATCCAGAAAAGGCAAAATCACCTCAAAAGACGCTTACCGGATTTTTATTCAGGGAGCTGTGCAGGGAGTGGGATTTCGTCCTTTTGTTTACCGATTGGCAAAGAGAATGCATCTAACTGGTTGGGTGGAAAATACTTCTCAGGGAGTTATTATTGAGGTGGAGGCAGAAAATAAAGATAAAATATATGAATTTATAGCCCGAATTTATGAAGAAAAACCCAAAACTGCCCATATAGAGTATCTCAATGTTCAATCTGTAGAATTTAAAGGCTATAAAGAATTTGAAATCCGGGAGTCAACTGAAAGTGCAGATAAAAAAGTTTTGATTCTACCTGACCTTACTGTGTGTTCGCAGTGTCTGGAAGAACTTTTTAATCCCAAGGACCGCCGATATCTTTATCCCTTCATTAACTGCACTCAGTGTGGACCCAGATTTACAATAATAAAGGATGTGCCCTATGATCGTGAAAATACTACAATGGCAGAATTTCAGATGTGTCCTAAATGTGAAAAAGAATATAATGACCCTGAAAGCAGACGATTTCATGCTCAGCCCAACGCCTGCTGGGATTGTGGGCCTCAACTGCAATTGATGGACAAAACCGGTAATATTAAATCTCAGGCTCCCCAGGCAATTTCAGAGGCAGTAGAACTTCTTAAACAGGGAAATATTCTGGCACTGAAAAGTTTAGGAGGCTATCAAATTGCAGTAGATGCTTTAAATGAGGAAGCCGTCAGAAAATTACGGCAAAGAAAAAAACGAATCCATAAGCCATTTGCTCTTATGGCCAGAGATTTAAAAATGATTTTGCAGTATGCAATTTTTAACGAACAGGAGAAAGAATTATTGTTGTCCAACCAAAGGCCAATTGTACTTTTAAGAAAAAAACAGCCCTGTGAAATTGCCCCTTTAGTAGTCGAAGATAATAAATATCTGGGATTTATGCTCCCCTATACACCTGTACATTATCTCATCTTTAAAGACCTGGACAGACCCCTGGTTATGACAAGTGGAAATATAACTGAAGAGCCAATATATTACAAAGACCAGGAGGCACTTGAGAAACTGAAAGATATAGTTGATTGTTTCCTCATCCATAATAGAGAAATTCATATCCGGTGTGATGATTCTGTAACTAGGGTTTTTATCTCTCTGGATGGGAAATTCAGTAAAGAATATATTATAAGAAGAGCGAGGGGATATGTTCCTAAACCATTAACTTTAAGTTACAATGTAAAACATCCCATACTTGCAGTTGGTGCTCAACTTAAAAATACATTTGCACTGGCCAAGGATAATCATGTATTCATAAGCCATCATATTGGAGATCTGGACAATTTTTCAGCAGTAACTGCTTTTGAAGACAGCATTCCTCATTTTGAAAAGTTGTTTGATATTTATCCGGAAATTATTGCCTGTGATCTTCATCCTGAGTATTACTGTTCCCAATACGCAAGGAAACTGGCTGAGGAGGAAGGAAAGAAATTAGTTGGTGTTCAACACCACCATGCTCATATTGTATCCTGTATGGCAGAAAATAATATTGAAGAGAAAGTTATAGGAATTGCTCTTGATGGCACAGGATTCGGTGACGATGGGACAATCTGGGGAGGAGAGATTCTAATTGCAGATTTAAAAGAGTTTCAGCGGGCAGGACATTTGCAATATGTGCCTCAACCAGGAGGAGATTCGGCTGTGAAAAATCCCTGGCAGATGGCAACAAGCTGGCTGTATAAAGTGCTGAAGGATAAAATTTATGACCTGGAGTTTGCTCATAGAATTGGCATTCAGAAGGTAGAAAGTGTGGTAACCATGATTAAAAATAACATTAATTCCCCATTAACATCAAGTATGGGGAGGTTATTTGCAAGTGTCTCTTCTATTTTGGGTTTATGTGATGTTGCTTCCTATCATGCTGAGGCAGAAATGCGGCTGGAACAGATTTTAGATGAATACTGTCGTGAAAGTTATCGGTTTTCCTTACAGGAAGTTGATGGCCAATTTATTATAAGGGCGGAAGAGGTTATTACTGAGATTATTCATGATTTAAAGAATTCTGTTCCTCCTTCCAGAATATCTGCCAAATTTCATAATGGAGTAGTGGAAATACTTTATCAGGTATGTATAAGACTGAGAAGAAGATTTAAGATAAATAAAGTATGTTTATCAGGGGGTGTTTTTCAGAATATTTTTCTTGTTACTAAATTATATCAGAAACTTACAGATAAAAACTTTGAGGTCTATATACAGGGGACAGTTCCTACCAATGATGGTGGACTGTGTTTGGGACAAGTAGTGATTGCTAATATGATAGTGGAGTAAAATTATGTGTCTGGGAGTACCAGTTAAAATAATCGAAATAACGGAGGATAAAAATAGTGCAATCTGTGAATACCAGGGAGTAAGGAGAAAAGTGAATATAAGATTTGTTCCTGATGTTAAAATTGGAGATTATGTGATACTTCATGCCGGTTTTGCCATTCAGAAGGTGGAGGAAAAATCTGCACACCAGATATATGACCTCCTCAATCAAATTGAACACTTTCAGTAGTAGAGAAAAAAGTATCTCAGCAATTAAAAGACTTTCTGAGAAGTATTGTTCATTAAACTTTATGGAAGTATGCGGGACCCATACCATGGAGATTTACAGGGCAGGAATACCATCTCTTATTCCTGGTAACATCAAATTAATTTCAGGCCCGGGATGTCCGGTATGTGTTACTTCTGAAAACTATGTAGATATGGCAATCAGTTATCTGAATGAAGGATACAATATTCTGACATTTGGAGATATGTTTCGCGTGCCTGGGAGCAAAGGTTCTCTGGAGACTGAGGGTTCGGGCAAAGTTAAAATTATTTATTCTCCTGATGAGGCTCTGGAATTTGCTGGAGAAAACCCTGATAAAAAAATGATATTACTTGCGGTGGGATTTGAGACCACTGCTCCTTTATTTGCCAGTATATTAAAAGAAATTAGAA
>CAZUSK010000071.1:0-3206 GCA_964623345.1 uncultured Candidatus Saccharibacteria bacterium | reverse complement strand
TCTTCTCCGGCCTAAAGGCTATTTGTTTGGATTCCAAAAGATAACTTAAGGCTATTGGAAGATCATATAAAGCCCCCTCTTTTTTTAAGTCAGCCGGAGCAAGATTTAGAATTATTCTTTCAGGCTTTGCGCCCGGAGGTTTGAGATTTAAAAATTTAAGAGCGGATCTGATCCGCTCTTTTGACTCTTCAACCGCTTTTGTTGGTAGGCCAACGATGTCAAAAGTTTTTATGCCAAAGGATATATCAATTTCTACTTCAATAAGTTGGGCCTCAAGTCCAATATTCGCACAGGAGAAAACTCTGGAGGGCATCCCAGTATACAATCTTAATTACTTCATTTTACTACATTTTAGACAAAATCTTGCCTCGGGTTGAACTTTGAGTCTGTTTTTTGGAATCTTCTTTTTGCATTTCTCACAGATTCCATAGTTACCCTTCTTGATTTTTTTAAGGGCTAAGTTTACATCTCTGAGCTTGAGTTCCAAAAGATATTCCAAAGGAAGACGATTTAAATATTCCTCAACTTCATCCTGGGCAACCTCAAGACGGGAGCCACCGGTCTCTGATCCATCAAATTCTGGGAATTTGGACTTCCAATTCTCTTTTATTTTTTTATCTTTCTTCGCAAAAGAAGAAAGCTGTTTCTCAAGCTGTTTTTTAATAGCTTTTAATTTCTCTTCTTGCTCTTTAAGAAATTTATCCATAAGATTATTTTGTCAATAAATTAATTGCCTCAATTGTTGCATTACAGCAGGTGGAGAAAACTAATTTCTCGCCTACAACCGAAAAGCAAGCCCCAAAACAATCAGGAGATTTAGCAATATCACAATATCTTAATTTATACCCACGATATGTATAATCACGGAAGGCAGGATTCTGTAGAGTATCCTTTCCTAACAAGACTGCCAAAAGCTTTAATTTTAAGATGATATCATCTTCCCATTCTTCAAGCACATCTTCAAGTTGAGGGCCTTCTTTGCCCAAAACTTCTGAAAGGAGATCAGGGGGAACTTTCTTGGCTACAAACCCAAAAGCCGTTTTATTATTGCCTGAATATAAATAGAAGGTGGCTTTTTCCTCAAGAATTGCAAATAGTTTTTCGGGAGGAGAAAATCCCAAAGCTCCCAAAAATTCTTTCAGAGTAAGAAAGCGGTTTTCCGGAATTTTCTTGAAAGCAACTCTTACAAACTTCTTCTCAGGAAGAGGATTGTTTAAAGCTTGAGATAAGAGTGTAGGAATTTGAGCGCTTTCGGAAAGTTCGTAAACGGTAGTAGTGGCAATCTCAGGTAAAAGTGGTGGAGAGAGAATTGCCTCAGTTGGTGGTGTAGATGTTGCAGGTTGGGTAGGTATTGTAGGGGTTGGAAGATGGGGTGCAGTTGAAGGAGTTGGTTGAATTGGAGAAGGAACAGAGGTTGGAGCAGGCTTAGTTTTTCTCCAAATGAAAAATCCCAATATTAATCCTACCAATACGACTAGTCCAATAATTAGAAGAAATTTAAGCCATTTTCTTTTGGAAACCGCAGCAGGCTCAATAGTTTTTGCAGAAATAGGAGGTTTTGGAGGAATTGGGGTAGTTTTTGGAGGTACAGAGGGTTCTATTGGGGCAGTAATACCTTGCCTTATTCTTCTTAAAATTTCTTCTTCCTTTCTTCTTTCTGCTTCTCTTCGTCTTTCTTCTAATTTTCTAAGAAGTTCCTCTTTACGCCTTTTTTCTTCCAGTCTTCTTAAAGCCTCCTCTGCTTCTTTTTCCTCCTTTGTTTTTTCCTCCTCTTTCTTTTTCTCTTCTTCCTCCTCTTTCTTTTCTTCTTCTACCCCTTCTCTCTTAGTTTTTATTTCTTCTTTTGTTTTCTCTTCTACCTCTTTTTCTGGTCTTTGACTGATCGCTACTTTTTGCTCTGGTAGAGAAGAGGGAGATTTAGCTCCTGGCTTTTCCTCTCTTGGTTCTTGTATCTTGTATCTTGCTTCTTCTTTTTGGGGAGGTGGTACAATACCTAAAAACTCATTTATTTTGTCTATTTCCTTTCTTAGAGCATTTTCTTTTTCAAGCAAATTTTGATATCTTACATTCAATCTATTTTCTTCTAAAATTAGTTTTCTTCTTTCGTCTTCAAGACGCCAGCGTTTTTTCTCTAATTCCGCCCTTTCCTTTTCAAGTTTTTGTCTTTCCATTTCTATCTTTTCTTTGGCAGGACCTTGAGCAACAGCCTCTTCTTGTTTAAGATATTCCTCCTCTCTTTCTACCTTCTTCTCTGCATCTTTTGTTTCAGCTAATTCTTCTTCTGTGGCCTGGCGTTTCTTGATTACCTCATCTCTTTGTTTGGCTAAAACTTCCCTCTCTTTTTGAATTCTTTGAATTTCTCTTTCTTTTTCTCTTTTTTCTTTCCTTTTGGCAAATTTTTCAAGTTCATGATTTACCTCTTTCAACCTTTGTTTTAATTTGGCCTCTTTAGCAGCCAGTTCCTGATATTTCAATTCCAATTCTTTTAGTTGCTCGTCTATTTTAAAAATTTCTCTTTCATAGTGCCACCTCTCTTTTTCGATTTTTTCCCTTTCCATTTCCAGAATTTGTCTTTCTTTTTCAGCCTTTCTTTTTTCAATCGGAATTGTAGCAGCCTTTTCTTCTCTTTCAACTAACTTAATGTTTTCCTCTACTCTTCTTTCGCTTTCTAAAATTGGTTTTAAAATATTTTCTAGCTTAACTCTCTCTTTTAGAAGATATTCTTTAGTTTTATCTAACGGTTTTCTTTCTTTTGGTAGATCTGAGATGGCTTTTTCAATTTCTTTCTTTTTCTCTTCTAACAATCTTTTTGCCTGTTTTTCTTCTTCTGCTAAACGTTTTATTTCCTCCTCTTCCTCTCTCTTTTCTATTTCTTTTTCCATCATCTTTTTGATCATTTCTTCTCTTTCTCTGGCTCTTCTTCTAATCTCCTCAATAAGTTTTCTCTCCTCTTCTTCCTTCTTCCTTTCCTCTTCTAATCTTTTTAACTCTTCTTCTCTTCTTTTTTTCTCTTCTTCCAACTTCTTCTTTAAAAGCTCTTCTTTCTTTTTTCTTTCTTCTTCAAGCCGCTTTAGTTTTTCTTCTTCCTCTTTACGTTTCTTTTCTATCTCTTCAGTAGGTTTTTTCTCTACAGGCGGGGGCACAGGTACAGGTTTCTTAGTAGGTATTTCTTCTTTAAAAGAGACTCTTTCTTTAAAAGAAACTCC
>CAZUSK010000070.1:0-3223 GCA_964623345.1 uncultured Candidatus Saccharibacteria bacterium | reverse complement strand
ATGTCTTGCCATATATATATGCAACAGCTCATGTAAAAAACCCATAGAAACAGCGATTATCAATGCAACAACAAGCTCAATAAAAACATTAAACATTTTATTTCACAGCCTCCAAAACCCATCTAAGCTCAGTAACATGAACTGGGATGGGAAAATGGGCATCTAATCCAAAATATTTTCTAATATGCCAAAATGGGAAACCACCATTGATTTTTTCAAACTTGACCAGTTAAAACTTTTTATCCGTATACCAGTTGTCATAATCGCTATCTACAAGGAAATAATCCATGCTCTGTTCTGTGAAAAAATGCCTATGCGTTGGATCTGTAAAAGCGCTTTTATACTTGTAATATGGGACTATTATCTCCAACCTACCATTTGGTTTAAGAATCCGATGGCATTCCTCCATAACCCTTACAACATCATCAAGATGTTCCAATGTATGTTTCATCAGGATATAATCCACTGAGTTGTCATCAAAAGGATATGGAAACATGTCTAAATCATGGACAACATCAACACCATCAAGTTTCACCTTATCAACATTTACCCAACCATGTCTAACATCCCTGCCACATCCAAGGTTTAACCTTATCAACCTCCTATAGCCACCGTCGCTATCTTGTATTTTTTCAAAAACCATGAGACTAATACCAGCCAACCATGGCAAAAAATGGATGTGTTTAAAAAACCATCTGGTAGTGAGAATGCCAAAACCTGAAAAAAACACTAACCTCATCCCATATCTTTCAAACATGTTTCTAACCTCCCTCCAATGATACTCTCTCACATGACCAAGACCAATAACAGGGTTCTCATCATACCTACTGCTGATAATATCAGGATCCTTGCCAAGCATCCTTCTAAACACACGTCTAAGCCATGTATTGTTAGGAGTGGTTAAAACCAGTTTTTTACAACAACGAGCTATCTCTTTTATGGCTCTCTCAGGATGAGGCAGGTTTTCAAGGACATCAACCATGATACAAATATCAAAAAAACCATCAGGGAAGGGAATACCATCCTGGACATCACCAACAATATTCAAAATCATCTTATCATATACTATACGATCCCTGTTTATCTCAATGTTCACCTTAAAATTATCATCTGGAAGCATACGTAATAGTTTACAACCCCCTCCTCCTATCTCAAGTATACGCATACCATGAATGTTTCTCAACAATCTCTTGTACACATATCTGTTTTTATAGTTCAAATCATCCAAGTCTATGCTAAAACCCTCCTGATGAATGATAACCATAATATAAAAAAACATTTAAAAGCATTAGAAAACCTGATAATGTTAGAGAAAAACTCCAATCCCAGACATTTGTCGTGAAACCAAAGAAATAATATAAAAAGATAAACATTGCTATAAAAACAATTGAGCTATATACAAACCCATTGACTAAGATGGATTTTTTATTAACACTCCTATGTATATGGAAATGTTTTTTTAAAACTGGTTTAAACAGTATGATACAGCTGATGAAAAACAATGTGATATATACTGGTGACAGCAATGCTATGTATTTCCATGTTGGCTCAACTGTCTTATAATAGAAAATAGTTGGTAGGAGGATAAACAGGTTTAATGTGAATGTTTTCATAATTTTTTTCAACCTATTTGATGGTAGGAAATATGTTAAAACTGGGAATATGAGGATGAGTGTTATGAAAAACCAGCTTACAAAGGTTATACGTGTGCCAAATGTAAGCATATAATGGATTTTCGATGGAATAAAACCTGGTTGGATATAGTTTAGATAACGGAATCCATGATAACCGCCGAATATACCATTGATTGTAAAACCATGTACCATTCCATTTCTAACAAACCATATCATCGGTAGGAGAGATGGTAATATCAAAAACTTGAGATATTCTCTCATGTGTTTATGGTTTATGTAAAACCAGTAGAAAACAGATGGGATTAGGAGAAAGGCGACAGGATGAGTGGTTATAAGCAATGCGAAAAGTAGGCTTGATAACAGGGTTTTATCCTCATATAGTTTTAGTATGAAACATGCGAATAGAAGACCAAAAAGTGAGCCAAATGTGTAATAATAGTAGCCAACAGCGGGTTCATAGTAGAGAGGAGCGGTTAATATTATAGCTGTTGATACCACCATGCTATATCTAAGGTTTATAAATTTTCTAAGGAAAAAAGTCAATGGTATAATGGTTAAAACTCTAAACAGGACAAGTAAAAAGTTGACATAGACAACAGGATCCATTTTAAAAAAGATACATGGTAAGAGTAGGATGGTGAACAATGGCTGAAACTTGTAATCCCGTTGGCATCCTGTATCGCTGAAAAAACCATTTCTCGTAATATTTTTTGCCATATTATAAAAACCATGTAGGTGATATGTTGAGTTGGAAAGATGAACATATATTTTCTCAGGTTGCCCCTCATAGATTGTGAAACTATAGAAGAGGAAGAGAAAACCAGTTAACAGAAACAGGATTGATAATATGTTTAACATTACCACCAGGTTGTCTCTCATATTTATCACATTTTATCTTCTCAGTTTTTTCTCAAGATTTTTAACATCCTCTCGTAATAGTCTCATCTCCTCCTTCAACAGCATCCACTCAGGGTTTTTACGAAACACATACTCCTGAGAGACAGGGAGAATAACTTTTAGGTCGATGTAGAGAACAAGGAGCAATGTTGGTATGATTGCTATAACCCAGTAATACCATTTGATACCAAGTGGCTCATTTGTGATATATAGGTAGAGAATCATTAGAAAATTCAAAGGGCCGAGATATGTCTGCAACCTATTCGCCCATACCTTTAGAATACCCAGTCTTTTACCATATCTTTCAAGTTTTTTACCACTCATTATAACCGTTCACTTTCCTCTCATAATTTTCTCTATAATATCCACATTTTTAGCACCAACAATATGGCTGTTAAAAGGCATTTTTCCACTATCAACCGCCTCTATAAAATTCAAAATCTCCTCTCTAATAGTATTATTAGCCTCTACTGGAATCTCATATGTCTCATCCTCTGCTATGATACTCATTTTTTGCCTTACACATTCAATCTTAGCCATCTTGTCAGAGCCAATTATCTCAAGTGTTCTCTTTCTCTCATGTGTCAACCAGCTAAGCTCAATATTTGCAACAAAATCTTTATAATCAAGGTTGATAAATGCAAGCTCACTATGTTTTTCTCTTCTAAAATGTCTAGCCATAACATTCCAAC
>CAZUSK010000069.1:0-3293 GCA_964623345.1 uncultured Candidatus Saccharibacteria bacterium | reverse complement strand
ATAACTCTGAGGTAAGGAATTTTATTATTTCGTTCATAGTATTTTATAAAAACGATAACGGTCGGCATAAGCCGCGGCGGCTTTTTGCCGTCGCCCTTAATGCCGTGGTTAGAGCTATTTTTGTCAAGCATTATTAGCAAACAGGATGATCGCACCGATACATGATAAATAGGCAAAATCCACTTCCCCGCTTGAAAGATCAAATGGTGTGGTCATGCCGTGACCAAATTTACGATTCCTTAAAGTATTTATTGATTCGAGTACTGATGTTATTTCACTTTGGAAAGCATTCGTTTGGCGAATATGTTTTAATACAGAACCAAATGTGGCATTGGGCATATTAAAGATTTCTTTAGCAATTGACTCCATGGAATCAAAAATGTTGGTGCATGCATCCCGGTCTCGTTTTGGACGGTCGTCAAAGGCATCTCGTGCAGCATTCATCAAGGCAAGTGCAGGGGCAAAATTTGGAGCCGCCAATTGAGCAATTGCGACTTCAACGACAGACTGTGCATGAACAGGAAGATACCTCTGAAAACGACCTTTTTCAGTCAGTTCCCACACAACGCCATAACCTGTTAGGATACGATTCACACCCTGACAATATTCATCATTGACCCCGGCGTTTTCAAATTCAGGCCAAAGCCTGCATATCAAATCATACACTCTAGGCCATTCAGCTTTTCCAAGGTCGCGTCCTGCGGCATACCTAAAGCCGCCATACGGTTGACCGGAGGCATGTGTTCCAATGCTTTGACATATTATTCGATGCATAAGTTCGGCACTCAAAGGTGGCGAATTGTGCTCTGAAAGATGAAAAATCAAATCAATTAATTCTTGTCTCATACCCGTGGGAGCATCGGAGTCAACATTTAGCACCTTGGGCGAAAATTCCTTAGAAGATGTGAAATCTCTGAGATGTGTCATGGCCATTCCCAAAATTACAATGTTTTATTTTCCCATAAATATGAGGCTGATGGATTGCTCTAACGGCTGAGTTCAGGGGCAAGCGGGATTTACAGCTATGAATTTTGAATAACCTGGAATTTAGCCAGCAAGACTGAATTTCAAAAAACCACGCTGTCCGCTTGTCCCTTGAAACGATTTGTTGGGCATAGTTCTCGACTATTATGATTTATCTACTTCACTGATTATTCTGAGAATTCCTTAAGAAGTGCCACAACTCCTGGACAAATAATATTGCGATAGTGTTCTCCATCAATTGTTAATTGTTTCCTTGGAAAACAATACGCCATTGCATCTTTTTGTACTTCTCGAAATGCCTGAAGGCTATCTTGTATATTAACCTTGAGCTCATCAAGAGTTGTCTTTGTAAAGGTTGGACAACAAAAAACGATTCCTAATGGCCGTCCTCCATATGAGTATTTTTTTGAAATATCATGATATGTTTCATTCAATTTATTATTTGCTTTTTCAATTGTTTTTTCTTTACTCAAATTCTCGAACCAATCAAACTTTGCTTCGATTAGTTCTTTTTTGTCACCCTGAGAACTGGGAAACTGAATCCATAAATCAATATCTAGCCTTCCTCCTTCGTTTGGATAGAAAGGTATCTCCATAGAGCCTACACAATTGGATATCCATGCAGATGATAAAAGCAAAGCTACATTGGCTCTTTCTCCATGAGTGTAGATAGAATCGAGGGTTCTTTCACAATATGTTTCTATCTTTAATATCCACTCTTGAAAAACTTTTATCCAATTATTCATGTCCTGATTACATATATCGTATCCATTCATAACTTATCCTCCTAGATATATAGTGCCCAACGCCGCTAATCAGCGGCGCGGCTTTTTGCGTCCGCTGAATTAGCATTGTTATGTGCCTCATTCTTATTTTCTTGCTGATTCTTTATAGATACAATATCAACGGGTAAGGATTTGTTCCTCATAAACAACTCTACGATAAATCTTCTTATTAAGTTCTGCTCCATTTCAATATTGGCATGTCCTTGCGGACTATAAGCACCCTTCATAAGATGAACTTTGTCAAAGTCATAACCAAGACACATCCCCATGAGTTTTAAAAGATCTACCAATAGGCTGTTTGATTCTTTTGTCCATTGATCCTATTTAATACTATAGTCTGGGTCATCAGGATTTAGCTGAGGACTATTAAGGTGGTCTAGATAAATCTTCCAAGATTCGATAACTTTCTTTTCTTTAGATTTTTTAGGAGAGAACTCAATATCAATCATGTTAAGGGCTTCAACATGGCGAGGAGATAATGTCGTTCGGCGGGTGGACATTAACGTTTTAAAAATTGCAATTTTTCTTTGCTTAGATTCTTTCCATGATTCTATAGCCTTCTGAACTTGGACCGCAAAGATAGGTCCCAATAAAACAGCAGCGATCATAAGCCAGTCACTTATAGTCATGAATTTCCTCTAAGTTTAATTGCCTTCATGCAACCATATATTATGATATTAGAATAGGATAAAACTACAATCTTATTCATCTCCAATTATTTTTAAGCCTGTGCCGTATGGATTATTGGGGCTATCAGATTTATAGGGGCTTCCCGCACCGTATGGATTGTTAATGCTATCGGGTGAATATGGACTCCCATATTTACCGTAAGGATTTGATACTGACTCAGGGTCATAAGGATTATTGCTCAACTTTCCTCTATAGTTCCCTTGACTATCATATAACTTTGGTGCATCCGTTGCGTATGGATTTGTAGCAGATTTATTGCTGTAAGGGCTTCCATAAGTTCCGTACTGATTATTGATGCTGTTTGAATTATAAGGGCTCCCCGCACCATATGGATTGCTTGAGGATTTAGGGGCATAAGGATTTGAGCTAAGATTCCCAAGATCCTCTCCTAAACAAAGAACCGGGAGCATAAGAATAAACAAAACTGATAAACACATGACTATTTTTTTCATGGGATCCCTCCTTTTTTTCGGCTTCGTTTCACATAACGACTAGGGTCACTTGCCGACATGGAGCAAGCCCAAAGGGCGCAGCGGAATGGCGGTCAAGTGCACCCTTTTGTTAGCTATCGAAATATTCATTTATCCAATACAGATACCAGTCATCATAAATATAATCATAAACTTTACTCAATATGGTTTGCCTAGTATTTTCTGATAAAAGTGCTGCATACAAAATTAAAAATTTTGATAAAGGATAAAATTGCGGTTTTTGATTTGGGAACAAATACATGCGAAGTCTCTGAGGAAGTTTGTTTAAGTTAGCCAACTCATTAATGTTTTGGGCAACAAATGCAGCATCGCGTGGCCCGAAGGAAATTTGTTCTTCTAAAAG
>CAZUSK010000068.1:0-3309 GCA_964623345.1 uncultured Candidatus Saccharibacteria bacterium | reverse complement strand
TTTTTTTCACCAAGGATGTCAAAGAGGAGTTATTTTCAAAATTTAGAAAAAAGGTTGCTCAAAAGCCTTTATTTCAGAGAAAAAAAGTAGCTCTTTTATTTCTTTCAAACCAGGCAATTGGAGGAGCCGCTGGGCTTTTGCAAACCTTGGCTATATATTTTTCACCAAGGACTTATCTTCCTTTTATAAATGCCCTGGAAGGTACAAAGCATGCCTTTCTGTTTCTGTTTACTCTGATTCTCTCCTTTAAGTTTCCTAAAGTACTTCTTGAGACAACTACAAGGCAGGTTATCGTTCAAAAGCTATTTGCTATTCTTTTAATAATTACAGGGATATTTTTATTGCTAAAATAAATTTAATGAGAAAATTCTACAAAGCAATTTTAATAATACTTTTTCTTATATTTCTTTTTCTGTTTTGCTTTTTCTTTGTTGGAAAAGCACAACCAAAGAAAGAGATTACTTGGGGAGTTGTTTTCTCCCAACGACATGCAAAATACTTAGGCTTGGATTGGAAAAAGTCTTATCTTGCTATTTTAGAAGAACTCAAAGTAAAAAATTTAAAATTAGTTGCTTATTGGGATCTTATTGAAAAAGAACCTGGAATTTATGACTTTTCAGACTTAGATTGGCAAATAAAGGAGGCAAAAAAAAGAGGAGCTAAAATACTTTTGGTTTTTGGAAGAAGAGTTCCAAGGTGGCCAGAATGTTTTATTCCAAAATGGGCTCTCTTTCCAAAAGATATTCATAAGGAAAGATTATTAAAATTTATAGAGGTGCTTGTGAATCGCTATAAAAATGAAGATGCAATCTGGGCATGGCAGGTTGAAAATGAACCCTTTTTTCCTTTTGGTAAATGCCCTCCGCCAGATGAGAATTTGTTAAAAAAAGAAATAGAACTTGTTAAATCCTTAGACAAAAAACATCGACCGGTTGTTATTACAGAAAGTGGAGAATTCCCTCTATGGTTTAAAGCAGCAAGATTAGGTGATATTGTAGGGCATACATTATATAGAAAAGTTTGGGTAGAAGAACTTGGGATCTATTTCTCTTATCCTTTCCCTCCGGTATATTATGCAAGAAAGGCTTGGCTTGTGAAAAAATTTTTTAAAAAACCCGTGATTTGTGTGGAACTGCAGGCAGAGCCTTGGGGACCGGTTCTTTTATATGATTTACCATTAGAGGAGCAAAAAAAGACAATGAATTTAGAAAGATTCAAAGCAGTGATTGAATATGCAAAAAATACAGGTGAGGACACTTTTTATCTTTGGGGAGTAGAATGGTGGTATTGGTTGAAGGAGAAACACAAAGATTCAAAAATATGGCAAGAGGCACAAAAATTATTCAAAAAATAGGTTGTAAAGAAAAACATCAAAGGCCACAGATATGGGAGGAAGTCAAAAAGCTGTGGAAAACTTCTTGACAAGAAGATTTTAATTTTTAATATTAAAAGTAGGGCCCATATCGCTCTTTTTATCTTTTGGCCATTGCTCTTTTCGTCTCGGGGGAGGTTTTTGCGGATTTTTTGAAAGGAGGTGAAAGATGAAGCGGGCGCTTTCGCGCTCCCCGCCTATGTTTTTAGGCGGGATGTCTCATGGCTAGGACAACACCCAAGCGCCTGGCCTGATACCGCAAGGGGGTTTGGATGCACAAGGTGTACAAGGCCCGAGATTCTCCTGAGGGGTGGCGGTAGCTACCCCTCCTTTTGTTTTTAAATCACAAAAAGGGGTGACTTTGTTAAAAGCCACCCCTTATTTTCATTTGACTCTTTCAAGAATTATAACAGGAGTATATTCGTGGGTAATCCCAGGAAGATAAACTCCCATTCCTCCAATTGTGACTACTTCCAACAAAAACGACTCTTTGGCAGCAATCTCTATCCATTTTGGTCTCAGTCCTCCAACGGGTTTTTTATCGCCAAATACAAGAAGATAACCATCAACTACCAATTTCTCTTGCTGGATAAAAGAAAACGGTGCATAAGTTAAAATTAAGACTGTAGGGGAGTTTTGAATCACAAACTTATTTTGTGTGTCCGAAAACAAAATCAATCTAGCAGGCAGAAGTTCAGGTTGAAGATCTTTTGCGGTGAACCTAAAAATTCCTCCAATGAGGGCCATCAGGCCTCCAAAAGCACGAGTTGCAATTTGAATGAAAGGTGCAAAAGGAGGTAAAGCAAAGCTTGCTATTTCTCCAGCAGTAATGATGGCACCTCCTGCAAGACCAATGTAGTCTCCGGCTATTTTCAAAGAAGAGGCTTTTCTGAAGTTTTCAAGAAGGTATTCTTTGTCTATCTCTGTTAAAGATACTTTTTGCACCTTATCCTCTTGGATTATCCATAGCGTTGAGTCAGACGTTAAAAAATAAAGAGCGGGTTCCTTTGGAATTTCAAATCCATACGTATCTTGAAAGAGCCAGACGAGAAAGACAATTAAGATTATAAGACCTACCATCAGCCAGAACCATCTTCTCAGAATCATTTTCTCACCTCCTTTGGGTTTGATACATAACCATAGAATAAAGATATCGAGTAGTCAAGGTTTTCAACTGACCAGAATTGTTTAGAATAAAAATGATGTTATCTATTATCATTCCAACTTTAAATGAAGAGAAGTATCTTCCAAAACTTCTTAGAAGTCTTCAAGATCAAGATTTTGAAGGAGAATATGAGGTTATTGTTGCTGATGCAGGTTCGTCTGATAAAACAAGAGAAATTGCTAAAAGTTTTGGGTGCAAGATCACAGAAGGAGGTTTACCAGCAAAAGGAAGAAACCAAGGTGCAAAAGTTGCAAAAGGCAATCTTTTTCTATTTGTAGACGCAGATGTAATTTTACCTAAAAATTTTTTAAAGAAAGCAATTGAAGAATTTTCCTCCAAAAAATTAGATTGTGCAAGTTTTCTTGTTTTGCCTCAAAACAAAAAATTCATTTACAAAATCATCTTTACAGTTTATAATCTTTGCGCGACAACTTGCCAAAGATTTTTTCCTTTGGGATGGATGGCAATTTTAACAAAAAGAGAAATTCATTTTAAGATAAAAGGATTTGATGAAGAAATAAAAATAGGAGAAGATCATTGGTATGTAAAAAATGCCCAAAAAATTAGTAATTTTGGGCTTGTAAAATCGGCAAAAATTATTGGAATTAGTATTTGGCTTTCGGATTTTGAGATTGAAAATCGGATTTTTCTTCTGATAAAGAAAAATAAAAACTGCTGCGGAAACATAAAATTTATTTTCACATCGGAAATTGAAAATTATCAGATAGAAGAAAACTTTTTTGCGTATTTTATTCAGCATAAATATCCTTCA
>CAZUSK010000067.1:0-3322 GCA_964623345.1 uncultured Candidatus Saccharibacteria bacterium | reverse complement strand
CTTAGGTTTCTTTTGGAAGGCACTAAAAGGCGGCTATACTGGAGTTGTCCCACCGGAGCCCATTCCGAACTCAGAAGTGAGAGACTCCAAGGCCGATGATAGCCTCGCAGTATGCGGGGTGAAAGTAGGTAGCCGCCTTTTAGTGCCTTCCATCAAAAAAGGCCTTTTAAAATCAGGCCTTTTTGTTTTATAATAAAAAACTATGGAGACCAAACTAAAAATAAAACGGAAAAGTAAAAAAAAGACTCTCTGGATAATAATCTTCTTGCTGATTTTTATATCAATATTCTTTCTTGGAGATATTTTCCGCTCATCTTTTTTTCAACATACAGGAAGCCTACAGAAAAAACTTTTTGAAAGCGGCAAGAGAACGATTCAGTCCTTGTCCAATATATTTTCAGATAAAACATTGAGGGAAGAAAATGAAAGATTAAAAGAAGAAAATCGTCGATTACTTTCTCAGTTGGTAGAGCTTAAGAATTTACAACAAGAAAATAAAGAATTAAGAGAAGCTTTAGGTCTAAAAACAAGAAAAGATCTTCAAATCGTTGAAGCAAAAATTATAGCCAGGTCTACAGATAGTCACACTTTTGTTATTAATAAAGGGAAAAAAGATGGTATTACTCCTAAGATGGTGGTAATTACACCTCACAAAGCTTTGGTGGGTCAAATTAAGCAAGTTTTCAAAAAGAATTCCCTTGTTGAGTTAATTACTTCTCCCTCACAAAAAATTAGTGTCTTTATTGGTAAGGAAAATTTATTAGGAATTGTTCAGGGAAAAGGAGATTTTACACTAGTCTCTGAGAATATTCCCAAAGAAAAGAAGATAGAGATAAACGATATAGTTGTGACTGCAAATCTTCAACAAGAGATACCACCGGGTTTGTTGGTAGGTAAAGTTATGGAGGTTAATAAAACAGACCTTAGCCCATTTCAAGTTTTGAAAATAGAACCTCTTTTTGACCTCTCAAACCTTAATTTATTATTCATTGTTACTGATTTCTAAAATGATAAAACAGATTGTCTTACTTTTTTTGTTTCCTTTTTTATCAATTTTACAGAATACCTTTTTTGCATCTCTTGGTCTAAACTTTGTTTTATTGTTTTTTATTATAATTCTATTTTTCGATAAAAGAATTTCTAAATCATATTTTCTGTACCCTGTAGCTTTTTTCGCTGGCCTATCGCTGGATTTGTTTTCTCCTTTTTTCTTCGGTGTTTATATATTACTTTTTTTGGCGCTGGCAGAAATTTTAAAAAGAATTTCTGTTTTAGTTGTAAAGAAAAACTTTGTAACCTTTGCTTTTGCTCTTTTAGTATCTATTTTTTTGTTTGAACTTTTAGAAAGTGTTATTTTTTCAATGTCTGCTAAACAATATATGCCTTTTGATTTTTCTAAAGTCATTTATAATTGTCTTTTAGGTTTCTTATTTTATTATGGCTATGTTTGTATCAAAAAAGCCGCCTCAGGTAAGAAAAAAAAGAAACGAAATTGAGCCTCAGGAAATTTTTTTAGACGCATTAGTAAAAAAAAGCGAGAAGCCTCTGGCTCGGTTTGAGGTGCCTTTGCAAAACCGAGGCCCTATAATATTAGGCTTGCTTGCCCTTTTTATTTTTCTTTTAATTTTTATTCGGCTTTTTCAACTCCAGATTTTCTCTCATCAAGAATTTCAGGCATTGGCTACCAAAAACCAATTTTTTTATAAATCAATTCAGTCTCAAAGAGGTATAATTTATGATAGAAATTTTACTCCGTTAGTTTTTAACAAGCCTAGCTTTGATTTATTATGTCAAACAAAAGAGCTTAAAAATAATCAAAATCTCATTGAGGGATTATCATTTATACTTGGTATTTCAAAAGAAGAAATTTTACAAAGGCTTGAGGCGGTCCAAGATGAAGAATTTATCATAAAAGAAAATCTAAATTATCAAGAATTAATTCGGTTTGAAGGGCTGTCCGAAAAATTTCCAGGATGCCATATTGAGAGAAAAGAAGAAAGAGAATATCCAGAGAGTTTAGTTTTTGCTCACATTTTAGGTTATTGGCGAAAAAATGGTCCGGATGCAGGTTTAGAGCAATTTTATAATGAGATATTAAAGTCACAGCCAGGTAAAGTAGCTATAGAAAGAGACGCCAAAGGGCATGTGATATCAGAGAAAATAGAAGAATTTCCAAAGCCTGGTAAATCATTGGTTTTATGGTTAGATAAAGATCTCCAAAAAACTCTTTATGAAGCACTTGCAAAAAAACTTTCTGAACTTAATCTTCAAAAAGCAGCTGCGGTAGCCATAGATCCAAATACAGGAGGAATTTTGGCAATGGTAAGTTTTCCTTCATATGATAATAATTTATTTGCTCAAGGCCTAAGCGAAAAAGAATGGCAGAAGATTTTAAGCGACAAAACCCATCCTCTTTTGAACAGGGTTATTGGTGGAAAATATCCAACTGGTTCAACAATTAAACCTTTAATTGCAGCAGCAGCTCTACAAGAAGGTATAATTTCTAAAAATACAAAAATAAATTGCAAGGGCCAGATAGTAGTTGAAAACCCTTGGTTTAAAGACAAACCATTTATTTACAAAGATTGGAAAGTTCACGGAATTACAGATGTGAAAAAAGCAATTGCTGAATCATGTAATGTGTTTTTCTATATTGTTGGTGGGGGATACAAAAACTTTAAGGGTTTGGGAGTAGATTTAATCAACAAATACTTAGAATTGTTTGGTTGGAAAGAAAAGCTTGGGATAGATTTACCTGGGGAGCAAAAAGGTTTTATTCCTGATAGATCTTGGAAAAAAGAAAAATTTAAATCTCCTTCAAATATCTGGTTTCCAGGCGACACATACAATTTATCAATAGGTCAGGGATATCTAAGGGTAACCCCTCTTGAGGTGGTTACCTCTTTTGCTGCAATTGCAAATGGTGGTAAGCTTTTAAGACCAAAGATAGTAAAAGCAATTGTAGACGAAAAGAGGAATATAATAGAGGAATTTGAGCCGGAAATTATAAGAGAAGGCTTCATTGATGAGAAAAATTTGCAAATTGTAAGAGAGGGCATGAGAGAAGCAGTTATTTATGGTTCAGCAACAATACTAAACGATTTGCCGGTTAAGGCAGCTGCAAAAACAGGAACTGCAGAATTGTCCAAAAAAGATCGCTATCATAACTGGGTAACGGTTTTTGCTCCGTACGATAATCCAAAAATAGTTTTAACAATTGTAGTAGAAGAAGTAAAAGGCATCCATCTTGCTGCCTTACCTGTAGCGAGAGAAGTTTTGAAGTGGTATTTTCAAGAAGAGGACAAAAAAGAAGAATAAGAAA
>CAZUSK010000066.1:0-3338 GCA_964623345.1 uncultured Candidatus Saccharibacteria bacterium | reverse complement strand
CAGGCCGAAGGCGCATTCCTTAACTTTAGGCACTTTAATATACTTTAGTTCACTCGTAGGCACTTATGTTCGCACCGAAGGTGCGCTAAGTTCAGACTTTCCATATGTCATTCCCGTAAAGACTTAGAATCCAGAAGCACCGAAGCAGCCAAAAATACTGGATTCCCGCCTTCACGGATCAGCCCGGCCGCCCCGTATATGCCAGCAGATCTTCACGCAGGGCCTTTACCAATGTGTCAGCCTCGAGATCCTCGATTTTGAAATATACGGCCCCCATTCGAACGGACAGTTGATGAGCCAGTCCAAAGGAGATAAGCCCGGGTTTTTCAACGTCAACCACGGCTGTATTGATCCGGGTGTCATTTTTTATCTCTCCGGCCGTTTCCATAGCCTCGTCAAGAGGCTTTCCGCCGTATTGGCCGACATTGGCCTTTCCATCGGAGATAAGTATCAGAAATGGACAAGTGTCAGGATCTTTTCTGAAATGGCTCAAAATGATCTGGCAGCCAAGAGACATACCATGGCTGAGAGGAGTCTTTCCTCCTGTGGGAAGCTCTTGCAGAAGTTTATGGGCAAGCTCAATGCTTCCGGTGGGCGGAAGAATAACCTCGGCATGATCTCCCCTGAATGCTACCATCGCTATCTTGTCCCTTTTCTGATAAGCGTCCATGAGAAGGGAAAGAATAGCTCCTTTTGTCTCGATCATCCGTTTTCCGGCTCCCATGGAGCCACTGGCATCCACAACAAAGACAATGAAATTTCCGATCCTTTTCTCCCTTACCTTCTCCCGAATGTCGCTGTCTTCAATCGCAATTGCCACGTTCCGTCCTGCTCTTCGCTGCTGATAAGGGGCAGCGGCCCTTATCGTGGCATCAAGGGCCAGATCACCGGTCTTGCGCTCCATTCTGCTCATTATATATCTGCCGGCTTTTGAGGATGATCTTGTCCTGCTTCTCCTGCCTGAACCTTTCCGGAGTACCCGGTCTCTTTCCATCTGAATTCTTTTTACCTTAAAAGTTTCTCCCACCGGAAAGAGCATCTCAGGCGGCTGACCTGCGGGCTTACTCTTTTCAGGTTCTTTTTTAATTTTATCTTCTCCTGCCCTCTCTTTTTCCTCCTGTCTTGTTTCAACATTTTGCTGGTTTCCGGTTTTAGTTTTATCTTCCTCTTTCTCAAGCTCTTTTTCCTCCTCCGGAGATGATGGCTTATCTTCCTCTTTTTCTCCAGATTCATCTTCAGGCTGATGTTGAGGAGGAGAAGGCGGCACCCTTACACGATGAAACAAAACAAGATCGGCTGCCGCATTAACATCCTTTTCAGTCACATCTTCTCTTTCTTGCCAGGATGCCAGGCTGATAGCTGTCTTTCTCATAACAATATCCGCCCGATGACCTGCGGCAAAGGCATCCAGCGCTAATTTCGAGCAGAGCCGCATCATCTCTTCTGAAATTTTCACTTGAGAAAGCCGTTTTTTTGCATCTATAATCTTCTGAGAAAGCCTCTCCTGAAGATTTTGATACTCTTTTATAAAATCGGAGCTGTTTTTATCAAAACGCTCTTTTCTTTTAATCAGCCGGATCCTTTCATCCGGCTCTTTTATCCCTTCAACCTGTATGCACATCCCGAACCGGTCAAGCAATTGCGGCCGCAGTTCTCCCTCTTCGGGGTTCATGGTTCCGATCAGGATAAATTCTGCCCTGTGCTTGCAGGAAACCCCTTCCCGCTCGACAATATTTGTTCCCATGCCGGCGGCATCGAGAATAACATCCACAATATGATCATCTAAGAGATTGACTTCGTCGATATAAAGAATTCCCCTGTGAGCCGCTGCAAGCAGGCCGGGTGTAAAAACCGCTTTCCCTTTTTTTACGGCATGTTCAAAATCGAGGCTCCCCAATACCCTGTCCTCCGTGGCGCCAAGCGGAAGATCGACAACCTTTATCTTTCTTTTTATCACAGGAAGATTGATGCCCTGTTTTACTTTTTTTCTGCATTCAGGACATAAGCATTCATATTTATTCGGATCGCAATTGAACGGGCATCCTGCAACGGTTTCGATCTCAGGTAAAATGGCGGCTAAAGCCCGTACGGCAGTCGATTTTGCAGTTCCCTTTTCTCCCCTGATCAAAAGCCCCCCTATAGAGAGACAGACCGCGTTTAGAATAAGAGCCAGGGTCATCTTTTCCTGTCCCACAATGGCTGAAAATGGATAGATCTCTCTTTCTGTCCAGTCCAAAATATAACCTCTTTTTAAGTGCCTGAAATGCCTACAGTTTCAGTCAATCAGGCCGGCTTCCTGAAAGCTGTGATATCCCTTCCGGGTGACAATGAGATGATCCAAAATCCGAATTCCGAGAATTTTGCCCGCATCGGCAAGCTGCTGCTGGATTTTCAGATCGCTGCCGCTCGGTTTCAATTCGCCGGAGGGATGGTTATGCGCAAAAATTACAGCCGCAGCCCTGTCTGATATGACATCCGCGTAAACCTCGCGCGGATGCACCTGGCTGCGATCCACCAGACCAATGGTGACGATCCTTTTTTTAATTACTTCATGGGCGCCATTAAGGGAAATGCAGACAAAATGCTCCTGCTTCTTATCGGAAATATCAGCCAGAAGCGGGATCACATCCTCTGGACCTCTTATCTTTACGGTATCTTTAATCAGATGCCGCCTTGCCAGTTCAAAGGCAGATAAAATCTGCGCGGCCTTTGCCAGGCCCATTCCACGCACCGCTGTGAGATGGTCAACGGATAATTTTCCCTTGTGCTTTTGGATGAGCCTGGCAACCCTGCGGGATATGGCGCTGAGATTCTGGCCTTCCACACCCCGCCCAAGAATAGCTGCCACCAGTTCTTCATCGGTTAAGGCGGATGCGCCTCTTTCCTTTAATTTTTCCCGTGGGCGGTTGTGGACGGGCAGGTCTTTGATATTTTTCATAGTCATCTATAAAAACATTTGTATGTCATGGTATTATATGTACGATTTCATTTCATTCAATCTATTATAAACTTTATACTTTTAAGCATTGCAAGTATATCTTGTTGAAGTTTTTTTCCATCTTCTTTTTGCTTTAAGCCTGCTTTACCCTTTTGGAAATCATATGCTGCAAAAACAGAAAAGAACCATCGCTGATACGGGGAAGTCCGGCGCCGAACCGCCCGCCAAAGCCTTTTGTTTCATGTTCTTTTTTGATATGGGTCTGAACCTTTTTCCATTCAACTCCAAAAGGAGGGCTGGAAAGCATATAACCTAAATTCTGCAAGCGTTTGATAACGCAGCAGATCAGGTAAAAGCGGCGCTCCCGCAGGGTTCGGTTTTTGCGGAATATAATGGCGGA
>CAZUSK010000065.1:0-3393 GCA_964623345.1 uncultured Candidatus Saccharibacteria bacterium | reverse complement strand
TCGACCGTGACTACGTGCTAAAACGCCTTTCCGGAATCGTCGAGGATCCCGACCTATCGCGGTATATCCTGTAGCCTGCTGGTTGCACTGGCGCTGATCAGAAAGCAGGGTAATCATGCGCTGCAAATTAGAATAATAGTTCAGGAATCAGGGTATTTCCAACATGTTTTACGACTACAATTATACACACGACCAAATATAATCTAATATCAAAATCACGGCTCAGACTCTATACTGCCCTTTAAGAAGCAACTTTTTATTTACACCCGAGAAAATAGGTTAACCCCTTTCCTTAGATTCCAAATATCTATTACGCCATTTATCGCCGAGCAAATCATCAATAAAGCATGATTCATATCCCTTTTCGGTAACTAGGATTAACTCATCGCGCGGGCGAGATATAGCGACATAAAAAAGACGCCGCTCCTCATCTATGGTGTCAGCTACTGACTGACCGATTGGCTGAAATAGAGCGGAATCCGGGTGAATGAGAGGAAACTGACGATTAATAACTCTGAGAACGATGGCAACATCGGACTCTCCGCCCTTGTAGCTATGTACCGTGCTCACGGTAACATGCCAATCAGATCTCCTTTTTTCAGGATACTGTTTACTAAGGCAGTAATGAAGTTTGCTCTCGAAAGATTGCAGTTCAAGAGAAGAAATCCAGTTGGTGCGAGCAAGGATGGAATAGCTCCTCTCCGGATTCTGCGCGATGATTCGGTAAACAAGCTTCAGGTATTTCGAGGCCAAAACATCTACTGAATTCCTATCCCGATCGTATCGGACGGTAAGGTACTGGTCAATCTCGTTGTCCCCGTTCGAAAGCTGTTCATCACGCAACTCAATGAAAACGTCATCAACGTACATTATTTGGATTCTGCCGCCAGGTTTGTCTTCGCGGGCTTCTGCTGGTCTTCCTTCTGCCCAATGCATAAATCGATTTCCAGCTTTCACTATATCTTCCCTGCTTCGGCGATTGATAGGGAGGTATTGCCGCGATGATTCTGGGTACAGCTTCTCAAACCGCTCGAAGTACCGCAGATCTGAACCTGCAAACTCGTTGATAGCCTGCCAGTTGTCCCCAACACAGTACATCTTCAAATCGGGGTTGTACACCCGTATCTCAGCAAGCAGATTATCGAAAAGTCGCGAGAAATCTTGAAACTCATCGATAAGGATCCATTGCAAGCGATTGAGGTCAAATTCGCCGCGCGTGTGATCCTCGACCCTAATGTGTCCATTGTTTTGCTTAACCCGTTTGGCTGCGTCAATCAGCAAAGTGTCGTAATCCGTTATTCCTTCCCTTTCCATTTCTACCTCATATTCTTGATAGACTCGCCATGCGATGCTGCCAAATGCCCGAGTGCGGGGGTCTTCTGCCTCCCGATATAGAGTACGGACATCTTCGGGAGACAATCCCGCCTTTTTAGCACGCGATATGAACTGGCTTAGTAACTTCACAAGTTTCCTTGTTTGCGAATCTGATACTCTTTCCATAATCTCCTCGCGCGGGAGTTTTCTACACACAATTCCTATCTTCTCGAGCATGTTCTTGAGGTAAGATTCGAACTGCTCGCGGCTCATTCGGCGCACTTGATCGGCATTCGTTTCTAGAAGAGGAATACCTTCTTTCTTCCAATACTCACGTTTTCGTCTGATCTCAGCCCGATACTGCTCGGTTGTCTTCGGCCAACCCGCGGGAACTACGGATGTTGGATCATCGGGATTGATCGCCCAGTGCTCAATGATCACTTTCTGTCTATCACCTAAAAAGACCGTGAAATCAGGACGGTACAATTGGCCGTCCCAAAAGTACATTCGTTCATACGAGTAGTGAATATCATGTTCCAGGAGAAAGTCAGCGATGTACTTTTCTCCCTTGGACTTGACGACCTCTCCTCGCAAAGAAATTTCGCATTGGTTTCGGCGATACAGGAAGTATTCCTCACTATCTGGTTTCATCTCCTTCTTTATCTCGCGGCGGAACATGAGAAACGAAAGCAACCATAGCCACGGTCTTCTACGTCGAGTTTTCCCCCAGACTCTTTCGAGAAACTGGATTCGGCTTTTTTCCCAGGCCTCTTTGTCTTTCTCATCCGTAAGAACACGCAATTTTCTTTGTGGTTCCACAAGATGCCAGGCAAGGCTATGAAAAGTTCGGGCGTTAGTGAACTCTGGGACTCCATGAACTTCTCGGATTTCCTTTAGTATTTTCTTCGCGGCACTTTTATTGAATGCCATAACCAGTATTTGGTCAGGGCTAACATCAATCTTTCTTACCAGCAACTGCACGAGGCAAGCAAGCAGCGTTGTCTTACCCGAACCAGCTCGGGCTTCAACGAGCGTGTTCTGAGCTACTGAAGATAGAGCAAGTGCCTTGTAGTCATCAAGCTCAAACCTGAACTCCTTGACAAAACACTCCTTAACATGAGGCGCCATAAGTCGGGTAAAGTGCTCCCCCGTCAACGTTGCAGATTCCCTAAATCTCTGTTGTGCGCCACTGAAATCCCCTTGCTCAAGAAGTGCGCGTATCGCCATAGCTTCACGTTCAGCGATTTGCTGTTTGCGATATGTATCCTCCAATCTCTCATATTCACCTATTGATGCATATTCTTGAATCCGGCTGAAAGCTTCACGGGCTTGGTCAAACTGATACTTCTCCAGAAGTGGAATTACGTAGGACGTAATATAGTTGTCAACGATTTTACGTAACGCTTCAGTGAACCATTCCGTAAATTGGCGCCCCTCTTCATCGAGCAGAACTTCTAGAGAAACTCCATATAACTCCTTTGCCTCCGCGGTTTCACCTGATAAGAGCAAATCCTGGATGCTTGCTTTTCGTTTCTCGATCTGCTCGTAACGTCTTTTTTTATACCAATCGCGATCATCGTGATCGAAGCAGTCTTCATATTCCAAGGCAAGATCGTGTGCGCGTTGGAGTTGAAATTTACGAATCTGCTCCTCAAGTTTAGGCTTTACCTCTGTCAATTGCTTAAACCTACGGTATTCTTCTCTGGCAATTCTAGGTAGCTGATCCCATTCATCATTGCTTAGAATTTCTCTAAGTTTGTTTATAATGGGGCGTTCTCTAGAATTTGCGCTGTCTGGATCTTTCATAACGGAAAGGAGAATGCTAGGATAGTCAGCATTCTCCCAATCAGAGAACCAAAGCACTATAAGTTGACGAACGAGATTTTGTACTTGTTTATTCATCAGATGGTTACCGTCCTTCAGTAAGCAGTGCCTCGTTTTGTGTGTCTGGATAGCATGATAGTTTTTTAGCTCGATTTTAGCAAATCCTTCCACCTTGCGACGACGACCTTCCTATTATACTATAACCCATCTTCTACAGTTCCTGCGGATAGCGTCGCCTGAAATGCCCTTCTGATG
>CAZUSK010000064.1:0-3394 GCA_964623345.1 uncultured Candidatus Saccharibacteria bacterium | reverse complement strand
CTTAATTTCAAAATCAAATTTATTCCAAAATGTGAGTTAATTTTATACCAAAAACAAACTCAAGTCAAGCATCCTGTACAAAGTGACACTTTACACATTTTGGCTTTTTAGGTGCAAAGAAGTTTCTATTTTTCTTCTCCTACCTCCTCTACCTCTTCCTCTTCTTTAGTTTCTTCTTGAGTTTGAATGCTCCCTCCTTTTAATTCTTTCAACTTATCTTTTACAGTTTGATTGTCAGGATTAAGTTGTGCCACTCTCTCCAACACATCAATTGCCTTTTTTGTCTCTCCTTTTTGTTCATAAGCCAATCCTAAAATAAACAAGGCGTTTGCATGAAATGGATTTAATCCTGTAGCCCTTTCTAAAACTGAAATTGCTTTGTCATATTCTTTGTTATTATAATAAAGCCAGCCCAGCCTAAAGAGCAAATCTACACTGAAATTAAAAGGTGGTGTTCTGGCCAAATCCTCTAATCTTTTAATTGCATCTTGAATTTTTCCCTCATTTTCTTCAATGAATGTCATTTGGATTTGAGCATCTAAGTAATAAGGAGTTAAATCAATTGCCTTCTGAAAATCTGCTTTAGCTTTTTCAACTTCGTTCTTTGCCATATAAACCTTTCCCCTTTCTGTATAAAGCACCGGATTTTTAGGTTCAAGTTCTATTGCTTCTGAGTAAGCTTTTATTGCCTCATCTTCCGGCTTGCCCGCGGCTATCCCTATTAAATCGCGATAGGCGTTTGCTAAACTCTGACGCGCTATTACATTGTTAGGAGCCAATCGTTTAATTGAGGATAGATAAAACGATAAGGCGCTGGCTAAATTTTGAACTGTAGCCTGATCCTGAGCCTTTTCTGGCTTTTGTAATTCTTGCTTCAATCTTTGAATTAAGATTTGAGAAAGGGTCATTTGATAATTCACCTGATAAGGATTTAACCTCACCGCCCTCTGAGCGAGTTCTATTTTTTTATCTAAGTTAAGTTCTTTTGTTATTTCTTGATAATTATAATCTGCTAAATAAAACTTAATTCCATAGAAACACCCTGCAATCAAAGCAATCACTAAAACTAAAGTTGCAGTCTCAAAAATCAATCCAATCTCAGGAGACTTCCTAAACAAATATTTCTTTTCTTTTGCTGGCCAAAAGCCTGCCCCTATCCCTAAAGCCAACCAGAAAAGTCCACCTAAAACCATATTCTGATAAAACACAAACTGAGCAACAATTGCTCCAAAAAGAAGCGTGCCCCAAACCAGCTTTCTTTCCAAATCTGCTCTGCTCTTTATCAGATAGAATAAAGCCATTCCAATAATTAGCAAAAGAATAAAGGCTCCCAAAAATCCCATTGTTGCTAAAGTCTCGGCTACATTATTACCAGAAGTAGCAAATCTAATCTGCCAGAGTGCACTTTTTAATATTCTGTCAGACTTAAATTTAGCATAATCTAATACAAATGTTCCGGGGCCGCTGCCCAAAATTCCATTTTTTATATTATTCAGTGCTGCTCTGAGTCCTACCTGCCAGGATTCGCTCTGCCATAAGGTTGATTCGGTCGGGTAATTAAGAATAAGCGTTCTCTCTAGCCCCAACCCGGCTACAAGAACTCTAAAATTGAGCAACAAAAATAAAGCGGAAATTAAAATCAAGAAAATGGGAAGAATAAGTTTATGAACATCTTCTCTAAAAATCTTTAACCGTAAAGAGAAAATAATAAAGCCAATTAAAGATAACCCAAGCACAATCCAGGCAGAGGAGAAATCAAAAATTAGCAAAAGAGGAATACTCAAAAGCAAAAATACAGAAAAAACTATCTTTTTTAGCAAAGGCCTTTTTTCTTCTTTATCACTCTTTCCTAACAAAAGAAGTTTGGTCAAAACCAAAACTATCATTAAAGCCAAATAGACCGCTGTGCTAAAGGCGGTGCCCGATGCTGGTGAAAACACCCAGCCAACTTTCAAGAAAAATCTTGCCAGCTTTGTTCCAAAAAGCAACCAAACCCAAATCCATAAAACTACTAAAAAGGCTGAGAAAAACAAGCTCCAGAAAATGCCGTTCAAGTCAACTACCCCTCCTGCATCTTTTTTCAATTTCTTTACCACTTTTATCTTTATTCCTTCCTCTGTTTCTTTTTCTTCTGCCTCTTCAACTTCTTCTCCTCCAAGGCTAATATTGTTCCTTACAAGAAGATACAAAGCAAAAAATGAAAGAAGGGCTATCAGGCCATTATTAAACCGCCTGTAAGTTCCAAAAAGTGAAAGAAACCGATCTTGAGAAAATGCAAAAGAAATTACTCCCACCAGAAAGAAGGCAAGAACTAACCAATCTATTTTCCCCCATCTTATCTTTATTCCTTTATCAACAATAATCATTTTCAAATTCCAAAGAAAAACGCCTGCCCAGCCTAAAAAGAAAAGCAGATACAACTTGTTGAACTCAATCCACTCAAAAGAAAAAGGAAGCCAAAACAAAGGTAAAAGAAACAAAAGAACCAAAATCCAATATTTTAAAATTTTCTTCAACATAAAATTTAATTAAATTAATTTTATTTAAACATCGCTTTTTGCCACACCTTTTTCAAAAAATCAATTTTCATGTTTCTCATTATAATGTATATGATAAAATTTCTCAACATCTCAATATCTCGAAATTTCGACATTTCGATATTTCGACATTTCGAAATTTACATTATCGGCTTTAACCCTCTCCTCTCTGCCTCTTCTTTTGTCAATATTCCTTCCATCGTAAATACTTTCCCTTCTTTTTCTATCTTCTCTTTTAGCTCATCTGCTGGTGTTTTTCGATATTTCGAAATATCGACATTTCGATACTGCAATCCTCTATATGCTCCTGTTTTTACTTTATCTACAAAATTTTGAATTAGTCGCTGAACCTCGTCTGCTAATTTATAACCTTTTTGAAATTCCCCTTTTGTAATATAGCCTTGATCCAGCGCAACATATAAATGGCTCTGAACTTCTCCGGCTGATCCTTTGGCAATATAGAAATAATTTATCAGCTCAATTTTAGTACCTCGACAAAACCCCTCTGCCTGATTTGCCATTGTTGATACTGCAGATCTTTGAATTTGATCTTTCAAGCCATAATCTTTTGAGAATTTTTCTTTCTTTGTTAGATGATAAATGTAACGAGTCAATTCTCTTGCCTTTCTCCAAGAAATTAAATCCTCAAATTTCTTTATTGTTGCCATACTTTAATGTTTCGAAATATCGACATTTCGAAATATCGAAATTTCGATATATCGATATTTCGATATTAATTATTTTGCTCATCCTGCTGTTGATCTTGTTGCTGCTCCTGAGTTTCTAATTGTTGATTTTGGTTCTGGTCTTGATTTTCTTGCTGTATCTCCTGCTGGGTTTGATCTTGAAATGTTTCT
>CAZUSK010000063.1:0-3437 GCA_964623345.1 uncultured Candidatus Saccharibacteria bacterium | reverse complement strand
AAAAATTAAATAATAAAAAAATTAAACATATTCAGCTTTGACTTTTGCGCTTTGAGTTTTGAGCTATAAAAATGCATCTTCCGGTTCTTCAAAAAGAAGTCATAAAGTATCTTGGGCCGAAACCAAATGAAAATTTTATAGATGCTACTTTTGGTGAAGGAGGACATGGGCTGAAAATCTTGGAAATGATAAAACCCCAAGGCAAACTTTTGGGAATTGAGATTGACCCAGAGCTATATGAAATTACAAAAAATAGGCTTGAGAAAGAAAATCCCAAAATCTTTGAGCGATTGATTCTGGTAAACGATTCCTACCTTAACCTTCCCAGAGTTATAGAAAAGCATCAGTTTCGACCCATTCATGGAGTTCTGTTTGATCTAGGTATGTCTTTGTGGCATATCAAAGAGTCGAAAAGAGGATTTTCTTTTCAAAGAGATGAACCGTTGGATATGAGATTTAACCCTCAAACAAACAGGCTTACAGCTTTTGAGATAGTAAACTACTGGGAGAAAGAAAAAATTGAGAAAATTCTAAGAGAGTTTGGAGAGGAGCAGTTTGCCAAAAAAATAGCAGAAAACATCGAAGAAGCCAGAAAAATTAAGCCTATAAGAACTACATTAGACCTTATAAAAATTATACAAGAGAGTATTCCATTAGCCTTACAAAGAAAACTTAAGATTCATCCTGCCACAAAAACTTTTCAGGCCTTACGGATAGCCGTAAACAGAGAGTTAAGTAATTTAGAAGAAACACTGACTTTTTTGCCAAAGATCTTAGATAAAGGAGCAAAAATTGTGATTATCTCATTTCATTCATTGGAAGATAGAATTGTAAAGAAAAAATTCTTAGAAGCAAAAGAGAAAGGTCTATTAAAAATTCTTACCAAAAAACCTGTTGTACCTACAGAAGAAGAAATTATACAAAATCCTTCTTCAAGGTCGGCTAAATTAAGAGCAGCACAAATCCTATGACAACAAAAAAACTCAAAAAAATATGGAAAACCTCTTTCTTTGTAATAGCATTGCTTGGAGGCTTGTGTATTTTTCAGGTGTCAAGCTTTACTTATTATGCCCATCAATTAACTTCTTTAAAAAATCAAAATAAGTTTTTATCTGAGGAAAATTCCTTTATGAAATTACAACTTACCAACAAAGAACCTTTATTTGAATTAGAAAAATTAGCTAAGGATTTAAATTTTGAAAAAATTTCTCAAATTCAATATATTAAAGCAGCCAAAGGGCCTGTGGTAGCAAAATAATACCATGCGGGTTTTAATTCGTTTTTGGAGAATTAATTTTATTCTTATACTTTTTTTTATTTTTGGAGGAGTTATTTTAGGAAGACTTATCTATCTTCAAATTATTCATGATGATTTTTATAAAGCTCTGGCAGAAGGACAACAAGAAATTGTTGAGTCAGTTTTAGGCCCTCGAGGGGATATTCTTTTTTATGACAAAGGAAAATTGGCTGTTTTATCCACTAATAAGAATTGGTTTCTATGTTATGCAAACCCTGCTCAAATAGAAAACATTGAAGAAACCGCCAATGTTTTAAAAGAGATTTTACAGCTTCCCAAAGAAAAACTTCTTGAGAAGTTAAAAACTCCAAATAGACTTTTTGTAGTGTTGAAAAAGAAAGTCACAGAAAAAGAAGCAAAAGAACTAAAAAAGCAAAATCTAAAAGGAATATATCTAAAGAAAGAAAGATATCGCTTTTATCCATATGGTAATTTGGCAGCAGATTTATTAGGTTTTGTGGATGCTGAAGGTAAAGGTAAGTATGGAGTTGAAGGATATTTTGACAAAATTTTATCAGGCAAAGAAGCCTGGATAAAAAAGGATTTGGGTATTTTTCATTTTAGTAAATCAGAAGAGGATTTGTTTAAAGGGAAAGATATAATATTGACTATTGACAAAAACATCCAATTGCAAGCTCAGAACCTTCTTTTAAAAGCAAAAGAAAAACTGAAAATAGAAGGAGGGCAGATTATTGTAGTTGAGCCTACTTCCGGCAAAATTTTAGCCTTAGCTGACTTACCAACCTATGATCCCAATAACTATTCTCAAATAGAGGATTTATCTGTTTTTAAAAATCAGGCAATTCAGTCATTGTTTGAACCGGGATCAATGTTTAAGCCGATTACAATGGCTATTGCCTTAAATGAAGGTAAAATTACCCCAAAAACCGAATATGTTGATGAAGGTTATGTTAAGGTAGGAGGAAGAACTATTTATAACTATAAAAAAAGAAAGTGGGGAAGAAGAACAATGAGTGAAGTGCTTAGGTGGTCTATTAATACGGGTGCAGTTTTTGCAGAATCTTTAATTGGAGATAAAGTATTTTTGGAATACATTAAAAAACTTGGTTTCTTTGAGCCAACGGACGTAGAATTAGAAGGAGAAATTTTCTCGCTAAATCCGGAGCTTCAAAAAGGCTACAAAGCAAATTTTGCCACCGCCTCCTTTGGGCAGGGTATTGAATTGACTCCTTTGAATTTCGCAAGAGGATTTTGTGCCTTAGCAAACGGAGGAAAAGTTTTGAAAATGCATATTGTCTCAGAGATTAGAGAAAATGGTAAAATTATAAAGAAAGTTCCACCGGAAATTGTGAGAGAAAATATTTTTTCTAAGGAAAGTCTTTTACAACTTACAGAGATGTTAGTTGAGGTTGTAGAAAAAGGTTATGGTAAGAAAGCTCGTATACCCGGATATTGGATTGCTGGGAAAACTGGCACTTCACAAATTCCCTACACTGCTTTGGGAATAAATAAACGAGGATACAGTGAAAAAACTTGGCAGAGCTTTATTGGTTTTTTCCCAGCATTTGACCCTAAATTTCTAATTCTTGTAAAATTAGATAATCCAAACACCAGAACCGCGGAATATTCAGCCGCCCCTATTTTCAGAGAACTGGCCCAATATATTATTAATTACTACCAAATCCCCCCTGATTATATTGAAGAACAATGACCTATTTTTTAACAAAAACTATTCTTTTATTTGGTAAGCAGAAAGCAATTGTAGTTGCAGGTAATTATGCTGAGGATGCCGCTCAAGCCATCTTTTGTGTATTAAAAAGCCTTAAATTTAAAATATCAAAATTAACTTCTCCTCTCTCTTTAAAAACTGCTTTAAATATTGCAAAGAGCAAAATTTTAATTATTCCAGCAGAAGCAGAGGAAATTAAAAAGATTGTAAAAATTTTTCCTCTGGAGCAAATAAAAATTGTTGTTGTAACACCGCTTGGTGACATTCCTCCAGAAGATATTGTTTTTGCGGGAGAGAAAATAAAAAGAGATAAAATTTTACAATTTCTTAAAAAACTCTCACCACAAAAGTTTCTTGTATTAAATTATGATGACGAAACAGCCAGAGAGATAGATGAGTTTGTGAATATAAAAGATATCACCTTTGGGTTTGATAAAGGAGCGAACCTCC
>CAZUSK010000062.1:0-3483 GCA_964623345.1 uncultured Candidatus Saccharibacteria bacterium | reverse complement strand
GAGAAATCCATTTTCCATAACATGAAGGACACTACAGCAATGATCGGGATTCCAATGCCTACGGCCCCTTTTGTCATAAAGGCAAGGCTAAGACAGACCCAGAATAGTTTAAAACCCCAGGAAGACTTTTCTTTATAGCCAAGCATGAATGAGACAAAAGCAGATGTCGTAAAGAATACAAGGGCATTATCCACGAGCATCTTATGTGAGGTCGAAAAGAACAAGAAAGAAGTTGCAAGTATCAGTGTGGATAGGCCAGATACCTCCTCTCCCATGAGTGTTCTTATACCAAAGAAGACCACGGCAAGGGTTCCCAGGCTGAACACAACAGATGCAAGCCTTCCTATACCTTCGGGATGGGTGCCAAGAATATGATAAAAGAGCTCTACCGTGGCAAAATATAGAGGATGTTTTTCCAGGAATGGCTGCCATTCAAGTGGGGTACACAAAAGTCGTGGCTACGGGCCATCTCTGCACAAATACCTGCTACCCTTGGCTCGTCTGGCCTCCATAATCCATGCCTGAACCCGGGTAAAGACATGATGGATATCAACACTATAAATAAAAAATAACCCTTTTATGAATCATTCCCTTGGATCTATCCCCCAAGGTTACAAAGCCCTTATCAGCTCTGAACTTTTGGACGATGATAACAGGTATAAATTACTGGGAGCTTGTCTCGGTATTATCTTTTGGTAATGAAACTTAACAGGACAGAGAGCCAGCTAGGGCCAGGGATCTTTGTGAGACCTGCTACGCGGGCAGATGTATCACTCCTTACCTATTTGCCATGCCTTTGATACCATGATCATCAGTGTTAACAAGAAAAGGCCTCATGAAAAGCCTGCAATGACATCGCTTACCCAGTGTACCCCCAGTGCAGGATTATAGGGGTTGAAACACTCGGTATATTCTCAATGCTAAGCATGTTATAGCCCTACTCAGGAAGGGCTTGTTGGGTTTGCAGGCCTTTTTGTTGTTCTTAGGAATTGGTTTCAAAGGTTGTCTTTCCTTTTTTCTTAATAGTTCGGGCAACAAGTGCCTTCCACGAACTGGCCTTTACTACGCATCTCCAGGAATCTTGGTCTACCTTGAAAAAGGTTATAAGTATACCACCTGATTTCTGCGACCAGAGTCTTGCATCCTTTATGTCAGAGAAGATCCTGTAGCCTTTGTCTAGATAAAAGATGATCTTTGCATCGTCGTTGTAAAGGAATGCGACCGGTTTATTCAGGGCCTTTATCCGTGCCACAAGTTCTCTCCTATTGTTGGGCCTGTTCGCTATCCACGGCACTACCCCTGTAACCATAACCAGCCATACCATAAGTATTGAAAGCACCATGATGTGTGCATCCTTTTTCAAGGAGCTCATCCACATTATGAGTCCTGCAAGGCCAATTGCCAGCATGTGCGGTGTAAATGCATCCAGGTTATATACATCCGGCCTTATCTTCAATAGGTATGAGGTAACAGGTATCATGCATACAATACCTATGAAGAGCCCGGCAAGCTTTACTGCAAGCGACTCTGGCCTAGGTAATGCACTCTCTGCAAACCTCTTAAGGAGATCAGCCTCAATAATGGATGTAAAGGGAAGTATGGGCAGGATGTAATACGAGCGTCTGGAACCTGAAAGTGAGAAGAAGATTAGTATAGAGGCCGCGAGGATCATAGTATCGAGCATCTTTGAGCCCTTGAGCTGTTTCCTTAAAGGATAATACCAGATGGCTATGGGCAGCAACACTGACCAGGGGGCAGCTATCTCGAATATGGTATAAAGGTATATGTAAAAAGGCCCCCTGTGATCAAAGGGCTTGAAGAAACGGGTAATATTTTCATGCCATACCATGAGTATGGGTTGTAGGGATGAGGAATGCACTGAGCCTAAAATGGGTATCACGAGGAAGACTGAAAGCGAGAGTAATCCAGCTAGAATAAGCGTTTTCAAAGAAGGTAGCCACGACCAGTCTCTCTTGAACCCTGATAGTATCAGTATACAGAATATGGGTACGGCATAGGCCGTGAGACCTTTCATGTTTGAGCCTATGGCCATTATAACACCTAGGACATAGATCCACCCGTGAGTCTTGTCTTCTTCATGCCTGATGAAGTACCATATGCCAAACATGATAAACGCTGCATTTGTCATCTCTACCTGGGCATTACGTGCCCAGAACACGAAGCCGTAAGTGGTCATAAGGATGCCTGCAGAGAAAAATGCGGTCTTGGTACCAAACCATTTCTTTGCAAGGTCATATGTCATGAATACAAGGGAAATACCCCATACAACAGAAGGGATGCGGATAGTGAGTTCATTCACATATCCTAGCATGTAAGCAAAGGGTAATACCTGCCAGTAGGATGCAAGGGGCTTGTCCCAGTAAGGAAGTATGCCTAGCATGGGGTTGAAGATGTCAGATGTCCTGAACATGTAGCGGCTGATCACTGCCCATCTTCCCTCTGAACCCCATAGGGGTAGTGTCCCCAGATGGATACAGAGGACCATAAGCCCCAAGGCTAAGAATACAAAGAATGTCCATATCCTTTTCATAGGTAGTTTCCCATGGATATATATGCCCATATAAAGATTAAACTCACCTATCTTCTATTCCCCGGCACCGGATGCCCATTTTTCTTTGTGGCTTTATCTCTCTGTACCTCTGTGCCTTGTCTTTAACCTGAAAGTTGATAGCTAATTATCACATTGGTATATGGATGGTAAAGGTGCTCCCTTTATTGGCTGTGCTATCAACACTTATCTTTCCGCCGTATGACTCGACTATTGCTTTGGCAAGGCTTAGCCCTAGTCCGTTGCCTGGTGTGATGCGGGTTTTCTCCCCACTGGAGAAACGCTCAAACATGTGAGGTAAATTCTCTCCTGAGATACCTATGCCCGTATCAGTCACCGTTATCAAGGCATTTCCGTTAATGCTACCTGCGTATATGGAAGCTAGGCCTCCCTCAGGGGTAAACTTGATGGCGTTATCTATAAGGTTTGCGACTACCCTCTGTATATCCGATATCTTGCACGGTACATAGAGTGAATCCTCAGGGACTTGTATCCTGACATCGAGACCTCTATCCTCGGCAAGGGTAAGGAATAGGTCATATGCATCTTCCCCATTCTTGCTTAAGGCCATTTACGATAAAAGATGCCGTCCTTTGATCATCCTCTACCAGGAGTATCCTCACCTTATCTTGGCCTTCCTTGCGTTTTCATTTCTTAACATAGTGTGACCTCATATACCATAATAAAGGTGTAGGGTATAGGGTTTAAGGTGCAAGGCAAAAGAAAAGCGCCAGCCAAAAGTCAAGGCACAAAGGGACAGAGGTACAAAGTCTTAAGCGTCAGGCAAAAAAAGACATAAGGTACAAGGTCTAGGAAACCGAAGGTCTGAGGTTGGATTGTGGTTTGGGCTGAGCGCTTAGCGAAACCCAACAAGCACTAATCTTTTACCCTGTACCTTAAACCTTGAGCCTTAT
>CAZUSK010000061.1:0-3498 GCA_964623345.1 uncultured Candidatus Saccharibacteria bacterium | reverse complement strand
GCTGCTTTAGCAGGATCTATCCAATCAGATTTTAGTTCTATTCGGGAATCCTCTATTGGCTGTTCTGACTCAACTCGCTCCACGATTTGCAACACCCAAGTCTCTATCTCATGAATTCTCATTCCTTTGCCTCCCTTCCAAACCTTTCAACTGTTTTAATTTCCTTATTCGACAGTCCGTAGAGTTCATACACAAGCTGGTCTATCTGCCGATCGGTGACGGCGATTTGGCGTTGGAGGACGGTTTTCTCATGTTCGGTCTCGGCGGCGGCGAGTTGCTTGTGTAGGTCGAGCATTCGCTGCACCAATTCCACCATCTTGTCATGGTGGGCCTTGTCGCTGGGATCAGAGAAGTCGATGGCACGAATGGGAAGCTTTTCAATGGTTTCTATGTCTGTCTGGGCCATTGCCCTGCCCAATTCCAGGCTTATCAGGTGGTAGTAATGATTCAGCAGCTTCGAGTTGAGCACACCAAGCACGTACCTCAAGTTATAGGCATTATCCCTAAGCACAATGGAATGCAGGTTGTTGAGGTGATAATAGCCATTGCTATCGAAAGCAACGATCAAGCTGTCTCCTGTTTGACGCATAAGCAACTTTTCCCGCTTGACTATCTCTTTATCCCAGCCGCCGCTCCATAGCAATTTGGGATCTATATTTATGTAATGCCCTGTGTAATTCAAAAAGTATCGGTTTATTTCCTTTCCCGAGATAAGTCCTTGTTGCCAGGTCGGACCCTCCGGTCTCTCGCTCACAATCTTCCGTTGACCTATCTTTGAACGGACGCCGGTATAGATATTAACGATCTCCTTGGCTGCAACCCCTTTTCTTTCCAGCTTTTCCACAAGCTCTTTAGACGATTCGTCGAAGAATAGTCTAAATCTATTGTACGCTACTGTCTCGAAGTAACTTTGTTTATAAGAATACGATTTCTCAAAGTCACCTTTAATAATCTCATGTGGACTTTGACAAAGCCTTGCGGTAAGAAAGTTTTCTTCTCTATAGTCCTCATCACTGGCTTTCTGAAGAACAAGAATGACGGGTAGTCCTACAGTTCCGCTAGGCCAAAAATCTTTGGCAAATAAGACGATTTGGTCAATAGCACAGGTGTCCAGGATATATCTCCGCAACTTCGAAAAATATCTGCCAAGCAGGAAGCTATCGGGAACGATAAAAGCTAGGCGACACTTGTCTTTCAGTAAGTCTATCGCGCGATTGATAAAAATTGCATAGGTGCTCAGCTTGTATTCTGCTGAATGTGGGTACTTATTGCGCAAATACCGATCAAGGCACTTCTCTAGTTTTTGAGCACCCCTCAGCCCAAAACTGATATACGGTGGATTGCCGATGACAGCGTCAAAGCCGCCTGCCTGAAAGACTTCGGGGAACTCCGTGTGCCAGTCGAACGGGTTGATGTGCAGGAGCTCCTCGCGGTCGAGGCTCGCAATGTCGGCGGTCTCGTAGAAGTCAGGGCCGACAAGGGAGTTGCCGCACTTGATGTTCCTCCCTAGGTCGGGAAGGGCCCGTTCGTGGAAGAGCTTGAGCTGCCTCTCGAGCGTCTCGCTGGTCTCCCCCTCCAGCACTTTCAGGAGCAGCGACAATTTAGTCACCTCTACCGCTTGGGGATCGATGTCCACCCCGTAGATGTGGGTTAGGAGGATCCGCTTACGCTCGGCCGTGGTCAGGCGCCACTCACCACCTGGCCCTCGGAAAAGCCTCGGGGGCTTGCCCTTAGCATGCTTCTCCGGCCCGTCCTCCACGTACCGGTCTCGATACCAGTCGAGGAGGTATTGATATGCTCCGAGGAGGAACGATCCGGATCCACAGGCTGGGTCCAGGATCCGCAGCGGATGCCGCCTCTTGGACGGCCGCCAGTTTTTTGTGAACCCGCCTACCTCCTGTGGGGTCTTGCCTTCCAGTAGCTTCCCCACGGTGTGCTTCACGATATAGTCCACGATGTAGGTGGGGGTGTAGTAAACGCCACCCGCCTTCCGCACCTCGGGCTTCTCTTCCACCTTGGCCCGGTGAGCAGGGGTGAGGCGAATGACCTTGCCCAGGAACTGCTCGTACACCTGGCCAAGGATATTTGCAGGCAGCACGGAGAACTCGTAAGGGCTGTCGGGATAGTAAAGCTGACGAATGATGTCCTTGAGCACCTTATCGTCTATGACAAGGGCTGGGGTCAGTTCATCCGGGGGCTCCGCGCGGTCCTTTTCATTCCGGAAGTGGAAAAGCCCGGAGTTGTAACGTTCGTCAGCCTGGCGGAAGAGCTCAACCAGGCGCGGGTAAACCCGTGGGCCGTTGAGGAGTGCCATGAGCCTCCCGTACTCCTCCACCCCACGATCCTCGCATATACGCAGGAAGATGATGCGGTCAATGGTGCGCTGCACGGCGAAGTTGAGCTCACGCTGGGAGAGCTTAGGATTACGGAGCGCGATGTTCCGAGCTAGGGCTTCCCGCCAGCCCTCGATCTCCTTGAGAAACGCGGCGTCCACCTCGGCTGTGCCCCGCTTGCGTTTGGTAGATTCGGCGTAGCGGTCAAACGAACCCTTGTACACAGCTTCCTTAGCGAAGATGTTGGCGATCTCATCCCAGCGGGCCTCATACTCTTCATAGGTAAAGTAAAGCACCCGTGCTTTAGCAGCGGAATCTTTCTTGTCCGGTTTGAATCGACAGTCATAGACGGCAAACTCCGCGAAGTTAGTAAGGATGGACAACGGGAGCTTAGCTGACCAGGCATACCGACGGAGTTGGTACGCCGATGCCGCATCCTCTTTGATTCGCACTGCCGGGCGCTTGGCCTCAACGAAGAACTTGCGCGTACCGCCAATCCGGAAGCAGTAATCCGGGGCCTTGGTGGCGCCCCCGACCTTGATCGCGTCCTCATGGACCACGTCCTTGTACGCCTCGGCGTACCCTTGAACGTTGGCCACGTCCCAGCCGAGGGCGGCGAAGAAAGGATCGATGAACTCCCGGCGAAGCTGGGTCTCGTTATACTGGCTTGACCGATAAACGTCCTCGTTACGTCGGAACCGTGAGATAAGCTCTCTAACTTCCCGTGGAACGCTCATGCTTCCTAAGCCATTTTGGAGAGATCGTCCGCGGAAGACAAGTAGTTTTGGGGCGCACCTTTACTCTTGTCGCCGAACCCGGCGGCCCCCGGCTCCCTGGAGCCGAGCTGGACAACGCCCTCCTGAAACCGGTAAAGCCGCCGCCGAGTGGGGAACCCTGCGGGGCACCATTCCGCCTCTCGCCGCCCACCCTGACGGGTTGAGAGATTATCAAAATAGCAGAATATTAAGATCGAGGAGGGGAAATGGCGCTAGTGAAGATCCGGACCAACCGGCAAATCACGATCCCCAAACGCATATTCGACGAGCTGGGGCTGCGGGAGGGGGATTTCGCCCAGATCTCCGTAGAGGGATCGCGGATCGTCATCGCGCCCAATCGCCTGGTGGATCTGGAGGACGTCTTGAGCCCCGAAGAGGAGGAACTCGTA
>CAZUSK010000060.1:0-3555 GCA_964623345.1 uncultured Candidatus Saccharibacteria bacterium | reverse complement strand
TTCGCAGGATTCTCATGCCGCCCGATTGGGATGGTCCGCCACCTCTTAGGAAAGACTTTAAGGTTGTGACAGAGGGGGTGTATGTAAATGTCGAGTAGCATTGTTGAGACAAGACTGCTTGAGAAGAACGGCGATGAGTCAGTCTACGAGCTTTTCATAGGCCCTCAGCATCCCTCATCGGGACATATGAGGATCATTATAAGGCTCGAGGGAGACATTATTGTAGACGTAGACCCGGATATTGGCTGGGTCCACCGTACGATGGAGAAGCTGGCTGAGACCAAGGAGGCTATAAAAGCTATACCCCTGCTTGAGAGGATGACAATAATTGACTCGCACAACGTTACACTGGGCTACGTTAGGGCTCTTGAGAAACTTCTGGGAATAGAGCCTCCCCCAAGGGCGCGCTACCTGAGAACCTTAATCTCCGAGATAAACAGGATCGCCAGCCACCTCTATGGAATGGGACTGGTGGGAATTTTTGTTAATCATTCTACGATGTTTATGTGGTGTTTCGGCGACCGTGAAATATGGATCCAGCTAGCTGAAGAGTTGACAGGAGCTAGACTAACACACACCTATAGTATTCCTGGAGGAGTCCGCAGAGACCTGCCGCAAGGCTTCAAAGAGAAAGCTCTCAAGGCAATAAGGTATATGGAGAGAAGGCTGGAAGACTACTTTAAGATATTCTTCAACAACCCCCAGGTTAGATCCAGGTATGAAGGGATAGGAGTCCTTACGAAGACCGACGCCAAGCGCCTGGGAATCGTGGGTCCAAACCTTCGCGCAAGCGGCGTTAAATATGATGCACGGCTTCTGGGTGACTATGGCGTGTATGACGAGCTAGAGTTCGAGATACCCACCTTTGAGGAAGGTGATGCGATGGCGCGGCTCTTGCTCAGAGGGGAGGAGATAAGGCAGAGCATGAGGATAATCAAGCAGGTTCTCGACAAGATTCCAGACGGTCCAATATTTGTTGAAAAGTATCTCAAGCTTATTCCGCCAAAGCTTAGGGAACAAGCTCTAAAAGAGGGCAGGATAAAGTTTCCAGGAATCTTCGCCAACCTGAAACTGCCTGCTGGCGAGGCTATGGCTCGCGTAGAGATGGGGCACGGGGAGATATTCTACCACGTGATAAGCGACGGGACAAAAAAGCCGTACAGGGTTAGGGTTGTGACCCCCTCCTTCAGGAATTTAATATTGTTTAAACACCTTATTCCAGGGCATAGGTTTATGGATCTTCCACCCATATACGGGAGCCTAGACTATTTCCCTCCTGAGGCTGATAGGTGAGAGGTATGGGTGATATAATACAATATATATTGAATATAGTCCTTTCACCACAATTTTTCGGCCCAATAATCTTTCCAGGACTCGTAACAGTCCTTGTCATACTTCTCTCGATTATTTGGGTGGAGCGAAAAATAGCCGCTAGAATACAGATGAGGGTAGGACCCCTATATGTCCTCAAACCGCTTGGAGGAGCAATACAAATGCTGGCAGACGGACTCAGATTCTTCTTCCAAGAGTTTATCATACCTGAAAGTGTCGACAAGTTGCCTTTCCTACTAGCACCTATAGTAGCGCTGGGATTCTCTATCCTACCTATAGTCTTTATACCGGTTGCACCCGGCTTCATACCATTCGATTCACCATATAGTATGCCAGCATTCCTAGGGCTAACGGCTGTGATCCCTCTGACCATTATAGCCATGGCTTGGGGCTCAAATAACAAGTTCGCCATTCAGGGAGGTGTCAGAGAGGCATATATGACGATAGCTTACGAGTCTGTTCTCTTCATTTCGGCACTCTCTATGGCCATTCTATATGGCACGTTGGACTTCAAAGAAATGGTGGCAAAACAGGCGATACCGGGAATAGTTCTTAACCCATTCTCGGCAATAGTCTTTTTCATAGCAATGATAATGAGTTCAGGTAAGCTGCCATTTGACATTGTTGAAGGCGAACAAGAGATCGTTGCAGGACCATTTACCGAGTATTCGGGCATAGCATTCGGGCTCGCAATGGGGATAGGATATATCCAGCTTTACGGCTTCACGCTAGCGTTCACCACAATGTACCTGAGCGGTTGGGAGCCACTGCTAGAGCAGCTATATAATATATTCCCTGCACTGGGAGGCATCACGTTATTCATCAAGGCGTATCTCTTAATGGTGTTTATCGTTTTTCTCCGCTCAGTTTACGGGAGATACAGGCTTGACCATGCGTTGAGGATTGGCTGGAAAAAGCTTTTCCCATTAGCTATTTTCTCTGTATTTTTCTCATTAATTTTGAGGGTGATAGGTGTTGTCTAGGAGAAATTCAAAGGTTAGTGTAAAGGAGCATCTAGATGCAATAGCTACTGGGCTAAAATTCCTCGTCAAGCCGAATAGGATGACCGTATACTATCCAGAAGAGGTCATAGATCTCAGCGAAAGATACAGAGGTATGATAAAGTATGATTGGAACAAGTGCATTAGCTGTGGACTCTGTGCAATGATATGTCCAGCTGACGCCATGAAGATGTACAGGAAGAAGGGAGAGAAAAAGGCTAGGCCAGGCATAAATTACCAGAGATGTATATTCTGCGGTTTTTGTGTAGATATATGTCCAACTAATGCGCTAAGCTTTACTAAGGTTCATGACATAGCATACGAGAAGCTCGAGGAGATGATAATTCCTCCAGAAAAGTTCACAGAGGACTGGGTTTCGCCAGCAGAGAAAGAAGGGGCAAAGAAGCTGAAGGTAGAATTTGACGAAGAAAGGGGGTTGAGACATGTTCCCAAGTGAGGTAGTTTACACAATCTATCTAATATTGACTGCGCTATTTACGGTGATAGCAGCGCTGCTTGCTATAAGGTCTAGGGAGGATGTCTATGCAGCAATATCCCTAGGTCTTGTTGGCTTGGGTGTGGCCGCGTTTATGGGACTTTTAGGTTATGGAATCCTTTCTGTTTTTCACATACTGATTTATGTGGGAGCAACTGTCACCTTTGTGGTTTTCAGCGTCCTCCTAATAGGGAAGGGTGCAGGTATCGAAGAAAAACTATTTCTCCCAGGGATAGTTGCTGCTATAGCGTTAGGCATAGCTTACTTCGTTTCAATGCTAGTGTTGGCTAGGATGGAGTTGAACATAGTGAATATAAGTCTCGAAAGGCTTGCAGAGGAGATTTTTACGAAACATATGCTTTCTCTCATCTTTCTATCATTTGCCCTCGCATCTGTGATGATTGAGGGTATACTCATATCATCTACAAGGGGTGAGAAGTAGTGGATGCCACATTTTTTCTAATAGTTTCGGCTATATTGTTCGCTATAGGAGCTTTCGGAGCATTAATTCACAGGAGTGCCACTAGGAAGCTTATCTCGCTTGAGATAATGTTTAACGCCGAACTCCTGCTCTTCCTCTCACTATCAACCATATATGCTCCTCTAAATGGTTTGATTTTTTCTGTCTTTATTATAGCCCTCACCAGCTCAGAGGTGGGGGTTATCATACCTATAATAGTCCTCCTCTATAGGAGGGTGAAAACCGTGGATACAACTAAGTTAGCT
>CAZUSK010000059.1:0-3598 GCA_964623345.1 uncultured Candidatus Saccharibacteria bacterium | reverse complement strand
CCAATACCAGCCCCATTTGGGGTCATCCGTCCTTTTAACTGTGTAAATTCTGGGATAATATCCGATTCTACGGATACCGAATTTCTTGGGATAAAAGCGCAGACCCAACCATCCATTTAATCTTCTTTCCCCCACATGGGGGTCGTGGGGATAGTATCCGGTGGCCTCCACGTTGAACTCCGGTCGCAGCTCCTCAAGTTCGCTACCGATGGAGAAGCGATCGGTAAAGCGCCTTACCCTCACCAAAGCCCTCCAGTCGTCTTTGGTAATTCCAGGGTTGAAGCTTTTGGCCAGTTCCAGATGGGCGGTTGTCCTCTCCCAGCGCAGATCCAGATCAGTGCCCAAGGCCCGGCTGTAATCCTCCTCCGTCTTTTGCTTTCCTACGGCAAGGATCCCTATGGAGGAGTTTTTGAGGATGTCTTTTTGAAGACGAAGCACGGCATAGGTCGGATCCGGCCCCTCTTCTTTGTCCACTGCTGTCAGAAAACCCAGGCCCCAGTCCCCGAGCTTTCCTGTAAACTTAGCCCCGAACTTGGGATTGATTATTCTCCGACTGTAAAACAGATTCATCGGAGTGAAGAGCTCGCTTCGTTCCATGAAGAAGGGGCGTTTCTCCCGGTAAAAGAGTTCAAAGCGGGTGAGATTGATGCGTTCCTCATCAGCCTCGATGTGAGCGAAGTCGGGATTTAGGGTAGCGTCCAGGACAAGGTTAGAGGTGAGGGCGTATTTGAAGTCCAGACCGGCGTCCCTTTCCCATCGGCTTTCTTCGGGTTTTCTGGTCTGTCGGGTCGTCCCGTAGGGCAGAAGCTCCAGGTGCAAACCCGGGGTGATTTCCTCCAGACCCAGTAGATGGCCAGCCTTGGAGACCTTGATGACGCCGCCATCGTCCCTACTAATGAAGGACCAGTCTGAGTCCTCCTTCTTGGAGCTCTGATACCTCTGAATGTTCACACCCCAAATCTGTTCTTTCTTCCGGGGGAAGCGGAGGGTTTTGAAGGGGATAGCTATCTCTACGGTCCAGCCTTTATCGGTAACCCTCCCCTTTGACCACCAGAGGCCGTCCCAGGCGACGTCGGTGCCGCTCCAGCCCCATCGGCCGTCCCCTTCAGAGCGCAGGTCACGCTGGATGCCCAAAGGGTTGACCTGAAAGACGAAGCAGTTCTGGTGGTCGTGAAAGGTGTCCAGGGCGATGGAGATCAAGTCGCCAGGCCAAAAGTTGGAGTCCCTGGGCACCAAGCGGGCGACAACCTTATCGGGACGGGAATCCAGGCACTCGATGCCGAAGTAGAGGTTGTTCTGGTCGTAGACCACCCGGACGATGGTCTGCTCTGTGGCAGGCTTCCCCTCCTCAGGATCCATCTGAATGAAATCAGAGGTGGGGATGGCTAATTTCCAGCAGGGGTCGTCCAGTTTGCCGTCGATTTTGGGGGGATTCTGGACCCGCACAGCGATCATGGTCTTGATGGAGTCGGACTGCGGTGGCTGAGCAATCAAAGGTGATCCCAGGCAATCGCGAACGACCACTCCGATGATGACAATCCAGATACCCACGAGGATGAGGGTTTTCATATCAATCCTTTTCATTGCTATACCTCCTTAAGATTGTTCCGAGGCAACTCCCTTACAGCGTGACGATAAATCGTCCCGCTACCAATGCAAAGCCCAGTGAACTGGGCTGATAGTTCAGCCCCAAAGGGGCTTTTCAGAGGGAGCGGGGGAATTTATTCCCACGAGGAATTTCCCATATGTGCAGTTTTGTCAGGCTCATTGCCTGCACTAATCTTTATATTCCCGTTCTTTGTCCCCAGCTCAATTTTTGCCTCACCTGAACCCATGCTTCCCTCTAAGTAATTTCTCTTTTGCGAGATGATCGTCATCGGGATGTCACAGCCAATTCTGCCGTTTTTAGTGGCAGCGATCAGATTTGCAGAGGTATCCCTTGGCAGTCGCAATTTAATGTTTCCATTCACGCTATGCAAACTGCTCCCATCCCCTTTCTTAAAATCTGTGATCTCACCGCGGATGTTTCCGTTGGTGGTCTTCGCACTTACTGAACCTATGATCCTGAATAAATTAATGTTTCCATTGGTCGTCTTTGCATCCACTGAACCTTCGATGTCTTGAAGCTTAAGGTTGCCATTGGTAGTCTTCACATCCACTTCCCCAGTGATCTCGAATAGGCGAACGTTCCCATTCTTGGTTTCCACAGTGACCTTCTCTCGAAGTTTTGAGACTACCACATTCCCGTTGAACTCTTTTATGGAGACTGGCATGTAACGCGGTAGTCGTATTTCGTAATCAACGCTCCATTTCCTTCTGGGCTGAAGTCTGGAGATATCGGTGGCGATAGTAAGCTCGGGTTTTTCTCTCAACACCGAAATATCGATCTGATCCAGGCGCCTTTGCCCTGTCTCTTTTGATGAGGCTCTAACCCGTTTAGTTGCTGTAAGAACCAGCTTCTCCCCCTCTGTTCCCTCAACAGTCACATTCCCATTAGCATTTCTAAGGTTTAGATGGGAATAGTCTGTGACGTCAATGGTCTTAGATTCTCGTCGTTCAAAGGGTTGGCCTCCGGCCACCAGATCCAGTATGAATTTTAGTCCTCGCATGGCTTATTCCTTTTTATTTTTATTGTAGCTTCTATGATTCTGACGGGCTTCGTTCCCACATTCCTAAGAGGAGAACCCTTGACCGTTCCGAGGCGGCTCCCTTACTACCAATGCAAAGCCCAGTAAACTGGGCTGATTGCTCAGCCCTAAAGGGGCTTTTCAGAGGAATTTATTCCCACGCGGAGCTTCCTTCCGATCTCGGAAATTTTAAGCTCTCGTAGGTTTCGAACCTATGGGAGGTTGAATTATCACTTCTTGGGTTTATACACATGGATCTCATATATTGTCCACCACTCGGGAGTACAGTACCCCTCTTGGGTAATGCGGATGAAACGAGCCTGGGTGGGTTCAAAGGAGACACTTACATATTCATCCAAATGACCTTCTCCGGAAGCAACCTTCTTCCAGATAGAGCCGTCCTTGGATACCTCCACTACATATTTTCTTGGGTAGTCGGATACGTAAATGGAAACCCCTTCACCGTCATCACCGAGTAATATCCGAGACACGGTATAGATCCTACCCATATCCAACTGGAAATACATACCGGGTTGTTGATGAGCTAATGTTGTCTAACGGGTTGAAAGATCGCGGTCGAAGGCTTTAAATGCGTTTTTAGAATTGTGACTGGCGTGGGCCTTCCAGCCCTGTGGAGGGATCTCCTCATCCTCAACAGAATTTTTGGGAACTTTCTTCTTAGGAGGATGAGGGGTTTCTAATCCCAGAAGGGCAGCTTTGGCTGCGCTTTCAGTGAGCACTAAATCCAGGCACACCCTCTGCGTTCACAACAAACTCGTACCCCATGGTCCTGTCGCCGAAGGTGTCCAGAAGGAGCCCCACGTAGTCCCCTCCGGCGTTTCCGAAGGCCTGATCCCTCGGTGCGAGCCTGAGGACGAGCCTTTCAGGCTCCGAGTCGTAGCACTTGAAGGCGACATACAGGTTCTCGTCGTCGCAGAGGATGTGGACCACGGTCCTTTCTGTTGCAGGTT